>NZ_JACAGG010000032.1:0-33820 GCF_030324375.1 Empedobacter sp. R132-2 | reverse complement strand
AATTAATCAAAATAATAATACAATAATATTAAATAAAAACTCTACTTTTAAGTGTTCTTAACAAGGGGAAGATTACACTGTTACTAAAGAAATTGATGACTACGGAAAAGTTACTATCATTGTCACGCAAGAAATGATTGATGAAGCAAAATCGTATATCAAATCCAAAAATTATCCAAAACCAGTTTCTCCAGTAATGCATTACTTAAACTCATTTAATGTAAATATTTACAAAGACAAATTAAAACTTTCTGGGAAAACAGGTGAAGGTGCTAGTATTGTAACAAATACGAACGGAACGTTTTTAACTGTTGAAACTGCAAAATGGGCAAATGCTGTTGCTTACGAAACTTACAATGAAGAAGACGAATTAATTTCTGTTTCTGTTTTAGGTACAGGAGATGTTACGTTTAAAAATACATTTGTAGATTTCCCAGTCAATGCTAAAAAAGTATATGCTGTTGGTTTCGATGGCGCTAAAATACTAGTTTATCCAACTAATTTATCTACTAACGAAAGTATCAAATCTACGGATTTTAATATTGTTCCAAATCCAATCAAAAATGACTCAAACATTAAGATTACACTTAACAATTCAAAAGGACAATACAATTTAAGTGTAATTGACATCAATGGAAAAGTCATCACAAATTCGATTGGAAATATAGATGAATTGAATAAAACTATCAATTCAAAATTCAAATCATTACCAAAAGGTATCTATATTGTTACATTGAAAAATGAAACTTCAAATTACACGAAAAAGATTATTAAAGAATAGTTTAACACGTATAATTCATAAACAAAAAACTCCCGCAAATGCGGGAGTTTTTACTACTATATAAAAGATAATTATTTCGCTTTATACTTCGCGATTCCATCTTGTAACCATTTTAGGTAAACTTCTACATCAAGTTCAGCTTCTAAAGGTTTAGAAAAACGATTCAAATTTTTATCAACCAAAATATAATAAGGTTGAGCATTTGCATTGAAATGTTCAATCTCGAAAGAAGTCCATTTGTTACCAACTGTTTTCAAATTACGATCTAACGCTTTCGAAAATACTTTTTGATCTTCTGGTAATTCTTTTGCTTCGTCAACATATAACGAAACTAAAACAACATCTTCAGCCAAAATTTTCTTCACACGCTCATCGCTCCAAACACGTTCTTCAACTTTACGGCAATTTGCACACGCATGCCCTGTGAAATCTAACAACATTGGTTTTCCAACTTTCGTTGCGTAAGCTGCTGCTTGATCAAAATCTTTGAATGCAGGAATTCCATGAGGTCCAGCAACCATATTTGGATCATCAAATTTAGCTGTTGCTTGTCCACCTCCTACACCTTCGTGGAAACCTCGTGGCGCTTCAGAATAGGTCATTGGAGGTGTTAAACCACTTAATAGTTTTAATGGTCCACCCCATAAACCTGGAATCATGTAAATCGCAAATGATATCGAAACCAATGCAAATAACATTCTCGGAACACCAATTGTTTGCACAGGTGAGTCTAATTCTAATCTAAATTTACCTAAAAGATATAATCCTAAGAAGATAAAAATTGCAATCCAAAATGCTAAGAAAATTTCTCTTGGTAACCAATTCATTTGCCAAACTAAATCTGCGTTTGATAAGAACTTCAAGGCAAAAGCTAATTCAATAAATCCTAAAGAAACTTTGATTGTATTTAACCATCCACCAGATTTTGGCATTGAATTTAACCAACCAGGGAACATCGCAAACAATGTAAATGGAATCGCTAATGCTAAAGAGAAGCCAAACATTCCTACGATTAATGAATAATAGTTTCCTCCTTGCGTCGCTTGAACTAATAACGAACCAATAATTGGTCCTGTACAAGAGAAAGACACTAATGCTAATGTGAATGCCATAAAGAAGATTCCAATTAATCCGCCTTTATCAGCACCTTTATCAGCTGCATTTACCCATTTACTTGGTAATGTCAATTCGAAAGCTCCAAAAAATGAAATAGCAAATACAATGAAAATTGCAAAGAATGCTAAATTCACCCACGGATTTGTTGACATTTCATTTAGGACTGATGGTCCAAAAATAACTGTCGCCAATAAACCTAATGCAACATAAATAACAATGATTGATAATCCATAAATAAAGGCTTTTCCAACTCCTTCTCCTTTCGATTTACTTTGTTTTGTAAACATACTTACTGTCAAAGGAATCATTGGGAAAATACAAGGCATTAATAGCGCTGCTAATCCTCCTAAAAATCCTAAAGAAAAGATTTTCAATAAACCATTATCTTTCTTTTCGTTATCTGCTAATAAAGAATCATCAACTTTTTTGATTGTATCTTGTGTTGCTACAACAACAGCTGTAGAATCTTCTTGAACAGAATCCTGCGTAATTTCATTTACTGCAACAGTATCTTTTGCTTCTGTAGCATCTGCTGGCTTTGCCTCTTCTTTCGTCTCTTCAACTTTTGCGGAAGGCGTTAATTTTATCGTTCCGCTTGTTTCATCTGGTGGCAAACAACGTTCGGCATCACACATTTGAAATTCTATTGTGTACGATACATTTACAGGTTTATCACCCGAAACTTTCACTTTTTGAACAAATTTTACTTGATTTTCGTAATATTTTTCATCTTGTTCAAAAATTTGGCTGTATTTATCTATACGTTTTCCAACTTCGCGCGTACCTCCAATCAATTTTGCATTTGCAGCTGGTTTAAATGATGCACTTGCTGGAATTCCAATTCCTCCATCAGGATGTTTCATTGAATAAAGGTGCCAACCTCTATCAATTTTTCCTGTTACCTCGATTTCAAACTCATTCTGTCCAACCTCCTTCACCGAACTCGACCATTTTGCAGGACTAAATAACTGTGCGTTGACTAAAATTGGAAACAAAAAAAGTATCCAAAGTTTCTTTAACATACTGTAATGTTTAAAAAGTTTTTACTTGTTTCTGTCGTTTTGAAACGTTCATCCAAACGATGATTTACCACCCAAATAATTTGATCTTTTTGGTCACAAAGCAACCAAACCTTCTCTTTTTCTAACTTAGAAAGTTTCAAATCTTTCATAAACTTACTCAACAATTTTTTTTGACCTTTCATTCCAATTGGATAAAAGAAATCTCCCTCTTTCACTTTTCTAAGTTTAAGCGGAAACAAAATTGATGTAAAGTCTACTATTTCAGTAGCGTTTTCGTGTGGATTTATCGATTTCACGAACTTCAAATTTAACGAATTGATTTCAATTAACTCATCAAAAATCGTTAATTCATCTTCATTTTCTTCTTCTATTTTTTGCAACAACAAATTTTCTCGATTTTTAATTAATCGATAAGTTGCTGATTTTATTTCACTTCCCGTTTCTGCATCCAAAAATTTTAAAATTTCTTTGCTCGACGAAAATCCATATTTTTCGAACAAATAATGTAAAAATGTTTCTAATGGTTGAAGTTTTTTTAATGCTGAAATTTCAATTTCAATCGGATTATCTCCTGAGAATAAATCACTTCTAACTTCTCCAACTTTATTTTGTACAATTTGATAATTATCATTGATATGATTTAAACTTGACAAAAAATTCTCATCAAATTGCGGATGAAGCTCTTTTAGAATTGGTGTAATGTGATGACGAATCTTATTTCTAGTATAATCATCCGTCGCATTCGTATAATCTTCTCGCCAATTTATTTCATTTGATTTTGCATATTCCAACAAATCATTTTTTGTAAAATTTAAAAGTGGACGAAAGATTTTTCCATTATCAATTTGCATTCCAACCAAACCTTTCAAACCTGTTCCACGAGAAAGATTAATCAAAAAAGTTTCAATATTATCATCCAAATGATGAGCTGTCACCAAAACATCCAAACAATTTTGTTGTTGAACTTGCTCAAACCACTCATAACGCAAATTTCGGCAAGCCATTTCTACCGAATAATTTCCTACTTTCTGATAAGCCGCAACATCAAAACGAGTCGAATGAAACGGTATATTATATTTTCCACAATATTCTCTCACAAACAATTCATCGCCATTTGCGTCTTCTTCACGCAACTGAAAATTACAATGTGCCACCTGAAAATTTGCAGCTGTTTGACGGAATAAATCTAACAAAACCATACTATCAATCCCTCCACTAATCGCCAATAAATAACGATGCGTAGAAAAAGAACGTTGTTCTAAAAGTTCTTTAAACTCTTGTTGTATAGATCTATTTTTCATGAAATACAAATGTTCGAAATTAGGAAGAATTCTCGAAAAAGAGTTATACTTTTTTTCTTCATTCTTATAAAATTTTACAATAAAAAAGCCTGAAAAACTCAGGCTAAAGATTTATTTTAAACTTTCTAAAGATTTATTTTCAAGAATTTCTAAAGTCGAATCTCTCAATTCAACCATCACCTTATTCAATGTACAAATGCCTTCGTTAGGGCAATCATCACATTTTTCGTAGTAATTTTTACTTACACAAGGTAAAAGCGCGATTGGTCCTTCTAAAACACGAATCAAAGATGCTAAACTAATATCTTTCGCATCACGTGCCAAATAATATCCACCACCTTTTCCTTGTTTCGAATTGACAAAGCCTAACTTTTTTAAATCCAATAAAATAGCCTCCAAGAATTTTTTCGGAATAACTTCTGTTTCAGAAATTTGTCCGATTAAAACTGGTTTGTTACTTTCTTGTCTGGCCAAATGAGCCATTGCTTTTAGTCCGTATTTTGTCTTTTTTGATAACAATTCTATAAGATTTAACTACAAAAATAACGTTGATTGTTGTATAAAACAAATATAAAATTAAATCGTTGAACCGAGATTTAAAAATATTTCATCAAAAAATCAATTACCTTTTGAGTTGTAGAATTATAGGGATAATTGAGAAATTTTGAAGGTGATAAAAACCAATTGACTTTTAAAATCGGTTTCATATGTGAAAAACTCTTTCTAAATATATTTTTCGCTAATAAACAGTAAGATGACGAATATTTGCTTTATTCTTACATTGCTTATCATAAATCTCATCTATTTTCGTTTTAAAATCTGGCACATGAAAAATTTTGAACGTTAATTTAACACTATTTTAAGTATTTTTAATCCCAAAAAGCAACAAATGAAAAATAATCTTACTTTGATTGACAAATTAAATCACATCAAAAATTTATTTATTATTGGTAAAAGTGATGGTAATTTGAATGAAAAAGAGATTCAAATTATCTCTGATATTGCCAAATTTCATGAGCTTTCTGCCAAAGATATAAGTTATATTTTGAACGAGAACACGAAGTTTGATTTTACGTTGCCAAAAACCTTTACTGATCGACTTTCTTTGTTGTACGACGCTGTTTTGTTAATGGTTGTTGATTTGAATATTCATCAAAATGAAAAAGCAATTTGTATTGATTTAGCTAAAAAATTTGAATTTAATCCTCAAATTATTGATGAATTAATCGAAGATATTTTGAGTTATATTTTAGAAGGAAAAGAATGCGATGAAGTGATGGAATATTTGCTTAAATACTCGCATCCAAAGCAAAATTTGAATTAAATTTTTATTGAAAAAGTTGATAAATCGTTAACAAAGAAATCACACTCGTCACTCCTCCTATTACATAGTTGATATTCTTTAAAATAAACGAATCTTCTTCTGATTTTGAATTAAAAAATTTCAGATACAGACCAAAAATAATCATCGAACCAATAACGACTCCTAAAGCAAAAACTGAGCTATTTGGTTGTCCAAAAACATTAACATTATACGAAATCAACGTTGCGCTTAAAAATACATAAAAAGGTATTGGAAAAACATTTATGGCAGATAACAATAACCCATAGATGAATTTATTTTTCTGTTTTACATTACCTTGTTGTTTTAGCTTTTTATTCTTATTTTTTTGATCTTGTTTCTTTGCAAAAAAGAGAAAATAAATCGTAATAATTACAAAAACAGCTAATCCAACTTCCCTAAAAATTTTAGTAACTTCTTCATTAAAATCAATAAATTTTGCCAGAAAAATTGCCAAATAAACCTGAATTGCAATCGTAATCGCTGTTCCAGACATAAAACTATATGCACTTTTAGTTCCTTCTTGTTTCCCAATTTTTACCACCGTCATATTCAACAATCCAGGAATGGATGATCCAATAAAAGCTGTGAAAACTCCGATTAAAAGTAGTTCTAAATACTGCATTAATTCTTTTTAAAAAGGTTTGCAAATTTAGACAAACTTGTTGGAGAAACCTATTGAAGTAATATGAATCATTTAAAAAAATATTACTTAAACATCCATATTAACGCTGATTTTATTGAAGAATTGAAAATTGTGAAATGATTTTGCGAAGGATCATGTAAATAATTCCAATTTGATTTCAAGTTATCTTTTTCGCGTAATTTTTCTACAAATTGATCTGTAAACTTTGAAATTGAAATAGTTTTAGAACTTGAAATCCAAATCTTTTTATTTTCTAATAGATTAAAATCAAATTTTTTACAATAAGAGTCAAACAATTCGTGGTTATTCCACCAAAGCGAAGGATCAATTGCGATATAAGAATCAAAATAATGCGAAAAATAAAACAATATATCCATTACCAATAATCCGCCTAAAGACTCACCAACAATAGTTTTCGAATTATTTGTATAGTAATTTTTCGAAATATAAGGAAGTAATTCTAATACAATAAATTTCTCAAAATATTCTGCATTTCCATATTCTGGAACCCATTTTTTATCTTTTGCAATGTATGTATTTCTTGTAAAATCTAAATTTCGATTAATATTTTCAATTCCTACAATCATCAATGGTTGAATATGATTTGATATAATTAACTCATCAATTAGTTTTGATATTTGCTTAAATTTTTCATTAATTCCGCCATCTAATAAATACAAAACAGGCAAACTTTCATTTATAAAACGCTCTGGTATCCAAACAAAAATATTTCTTTCTTGGTTTAAAAAATCAGAATACAACTTTTTCTTTTTGTAATTTAATTCGCTTGACATTTATACTTTTTTGAGGCTTTATTAAAGTTAATCGAAAAAAATCAATAAAAAAACCACTCCAAAATTTGGAGTGGTTTTTCATATATTTTAAAAATTAAATTAAAATTACAAAGCTTGTAACTGCTCTTCAATTTGAGCAATTTTAGATAATGCATCAGCCTCTTTTTTACGTTCTGCATTAATCACTTGTTCTGGCGCACCAGCAACAAATTTTTCGTTTGATAATTTTTTACGAACCGAGTTTAAGAAACCTTGGTTGTAATCCAACTCTTTTTGTAATTTCTCACGCTCAGCTTCAATATCGATATTATCAGACATCGGAACCATAAATTCTAACGTACCAACACGGAAAGCAAAACCTTTTTCTGGTTTATCACCTGTATTGAAATTAGAAACATTTCCTAATTTAGAGAACACATCTACATAAATTTCATTCGCAGCTTGAGCATCAGCAAAAACTTCTAATGCTTCTTTTGGTGACATTCCTTTTTCTGAACGTAATCCACGAATAGCAGTTGTTGCTTCTTTTGTATTTTCAAAATTCTTGATAATCTCTTCATTGAAAGATGTTACTTCAGGATATTTAGAAATAATTAAGGCTTCGTTTTCTGTTCTTTCAGCAATTAAATGCCAAATTTCTTCTGTTAAGAAAGGCATAAATGGATGTAAAACTTTCAATACATTTTCTAAATAAGAAATTGTTGCTGCATAAGTTTTTGCATCAATTGGCTCACCAAAAGTAGGTTTAATTGCTTCTAAGTACCAAGAACAGAAATCATCCCAAATCAATTTATAAATTGCCATCAATGAATCAGATAAACGATATTGATCGTAATTATGTTCGATATCTGCTAATGCTTGTTGGAATTTATTTTCGAACCATTCAACCGCTTTTGTTTGAGCAGAAGTTTGTTCTAAATCTTCTTTCACTTCCCAACCTTTTATTAGACGGAAAGCATTCCAAATTTTATTCGCAAAATTACGTCCTTGTAGACACAAATCAACATCGAAAGGTAAATCGTTCCCAGCAGGCGCTGTTAGCAACATTCCCATACGCGTAGCATCTGCACCATATTCGTTCATCAATTCGATTGGATCTGGTGAATTCCCTAACGATTTTGACATTTTACGCCCTTGTTTATCACGAACAATTCCTGTGAAATATACATTTTCGAAAGGTAATTCGTTACGATACTCATATCCAGCCACAATCATACGCGCAACCCAAAAGAAAATAATATCTGGACCAGTTACTAAATCTTGTGTTGGATAATAATAATTGATTTCTTCATTTTCTGGCTCATTGATTCCGTTGAAAACAGAAATTGGCCATAACCAAGAAGAAAACCAAGTATCTAACGCATCTTCGTCTTGACGTAAATCTTCGATTGTTAATGTAACATTTCCTGTTTTTTCCTGTGCTAATGGTAAAGCTTCTTCTTTTGTTAGAGCAACAACGAAATCTTCGTTTCCATCACCATAGAAAAATGCAGGAATTTGGTGTCCCCACCATAATTGACGAGAAATGTTCCAATCTGTTACATTTTCCATCCAATTACGATATGTATTTTTAAATTTCGCAGGATGAAATTTAATCGTATCATTCATTACATTTTCTAAAGCTGGTTTAGCTAAATCTGTCATTTTCAAGAACCATTGATTTGAAATTTTAGGCTCAATCACCGCTCCTGTTCTTTCAGATGTACCAACTTTATTATTATAATTTTCTACTTTTTCAAGTAAACCTTTTTCTTCTAATTCTTTCTCGATTTCTTTACGCGCTTTGAAACGATCTAATCCAGCATAATTTAATCCTAAATCATTTAATTTCGCATCATCCGTAAAAATATCAATAAAATCTAAATTATGTTTTTTACCTAATTCGTAATCGTTCACATCGTGTGCAGGCGTAACTTTAAGACATCCTGTACCAAATTCGATGTCAACATATTCGTCTTCGATAATATTTACTTTACGACCAACGATTGGAACAATAACTTGTTTTCCTTTCAACCATTCATATCGCTCGTCATTTGGATTGATACAAACTGCAGAGTCACCAAAAATTGTTTCAGGACGAGTTGTCGCCACAACAATATATTGATCAGTTCCGTCAACTTGATATTTTAAATGATATAATTTTCCATTTTTATCAACATGAATAACTTCTTCGTCAGAAATATTTGTCTTTGCTTCCGGATCCCAATTTACCATACGGTATCCACGGTAAATTAATCCTTTGTTATATAAATCAACAAAAACACGTTGAACAGATTCAGATAAATCTGGATCCATCGTAAATTTCGTACGATCCCAATCGCAAGAAGCTCCTAACTTTTTTAATTGGTCTAAAATAATTCCACCATGTTTATGCGTCCAATCCCAAGCGTGATTTAAAAATTCTTCACGACCGATATCAAATTTAGAAACACCTTCCTCTTTTAACTTCGCAACAACTTTCGCTTCAGTAGCAATTGAAGCATGGTCTGTACCTGGTACCCAACAAGCGTTAAATCCACGCATACGCGCACGACGAATTAAAACGTCCTGAATCGTATTATTTAACATATGTCCCATGTGCAAGACACCTGTTACATTTGGTGGTGGAATGACGATTGTGTAAGCTTTTCTTTCATCTGGAGTAGATTTAAAATACTTCTTCTCCATCCAGTATTCATACCATTTTCCTTCAACTTCCGTTGGCGTATATTTAGATGCGATTTCCATTATTTATATATGACTTAAAATAAATTTGGGCAAATTTACACAATCTGCCCAACATTTCTAAGATATTATATAATTTGTTTATTTATTCAATAAATCAATAAGTTTAATTAAATCTTGTTCTTTTTTTATGCTAAGTTTATTTGTACTTACAATTTGATTTACGTCTTTATCTGTAAAATCTTTAAATTTTTTAGTTGAATTTGGAACATTATACATTTTATCACTATAACCAATCAATAATTTCTCTTGTTTAAAATAATTTCTCTTATTAGAAGCATTTAAACCACCAGCACCAAGACCATCTACTCCATCATTAGATAATTTTCTATAAAGTACAATTTTTCGATCTAAAGGTGATAATACTTGTAAATATCTTGATGTTAATGTACCCCCATCAATATAACTTACATACTTAAGAATTTTACCATCATCGAATCTAATAGTCTGGTTTGATAATTTATTCATTTTATATAAATATCCATCTCTTAAAAACTCTAAATCGTCTAGTAATGCATTATATCTAAAATTCTCCTTTTCTTTGAAACCATCTATACTTGCAGGAAGAAAATTAACATTAAAATATTCATCTTTATTAGTAACTCCTTCTGTATATTTCTGTTGTTTTACTTCTGCAACAATAGTTTGTAGATTATATTCATTAACAGTAGCTGTAGAAGACATTTGTGCATTAGTAAAATTGTAAACTAGAAGCATTATTGTAACAATTATTCTTTTCATATTAATATATATTAATTATTTTAGTACTAAAATACAAAAAAAGGTAGACTTTTTGTATTATTTATTTTAACTTTGGTTACAAATTAATTATCGTCATGAAAAAATTAATGTTTTTAGGTGCTTTTGCTTTAGGCGTTACAAGTTTATTTGCTCAAACACTTAGTTTAGAAAAAGAAGAAATTCAATTTGGAAATATAAAGTTGAATACCGAAGTAACAGCTAAGATGAAAGTAACCAACTCAGGTGATAAACCTTTAATTCTTAAAAGCGTTGTTGGTTCTTGTGGATGTACAGTTCCTGAATATCCTACAACACCTATCGAACCAGGAAAATCTGCGGATATTACCGTTAAATATTCAAGTGGTTCTGTGACTGGAGATTTCAATAAATCTGTAACAATCACATCTAACGATCCAGTTTCTTCTCGAAAAATTTTCAGAATAAAAGGAAAAGCGGAATAATTGTAAAGCAAGTTAAATAACTTGCTTTTTTAAGTTAAATAACTTGCTTTTTTCTTTTTATAAATTAAAAACCATTATCTACCTAATAATCTTGAAGTCACATGATTACTAAATATTTCAATTTCATTTGATTTTAGGAACTTAACCTTCATTGTTCCATCAAAATCTTCAACAGAAATGATTTCAATTTCATCATTCAAATGAATATTTTTTGAATTCAAATACTTCAAAAATTCATCAGAAGAACCAATAACAGCGCATATTTCTACTTTATCACCTTCTTTAAATTCGGCCAATTTTTTGTAATTGATAATTTCTATTTTTCCATTTTTATCTGGAATTGGAGAACCATGCGGATCTAATTTAGGAAAATTCAATAATTCGTCCATTTTATCGAAAAAAATTGGACTTTGAATATGTTCTATTTGCTCAGCAATTTCATGAACTTGTTCCCAACCAAATCCCATTTTATCTACCAAAAACATCTCTGTTAATCGGTGTTTTCTTACAATCAAAGAAGCTTTCAGAATTCCTTTATCAGATAACCGAAGTGGTTTATACGATTCATAAATCACCAATTCTTTTTCAGCTAATTTTTTCATCATACTGTTTACAGTAGGCATTTTTATTTCCAAATGCTTACTCAAATCCTTCACATTCACTTCTCCTTTCCCATTTTCAGAAAGATGAAATAATGCTTTTAGGTAATTTTCTTCGACCAATGAATTCATGGAAACAAATATAGTTGAAAATTAAGTAAAATTTAAAAATTCATTTTTAATAATATTTTTGTTAGATTTGTCTAACTTTTTAATTTGATTATAAATTTTACTTAACATGAAAACAACATTTTATTTATTCATCACCTTAACCTCCATTCTATCAAATGCTCAGGAACAAAAAGATTCTATTTATATGGAAGATTCTTCAGAAAATTTAGATGAGATTGTAATTACAGGAACAATGAAAGCTGTAAGAAAATCTGATAGTCCAGTTCCAATTGAAATCTATACACCAAAGTTTTTTCAAAAAAATCCAACACCTTCATTATTTGACGCTGTACAATTAATAAATGGTGTTCAACCACAACTAAACTGTAATGTTTGTAACACAGGTGATATTCATATTAACGGAATGGAAGGTCCATATACCATGATTTTAATTGACGGAATGCCAATTGTTTCTTCTTTATCTACTGTTTATGGTTTGAGCGGAATTCCGAACTCTTTGGTAGAACGAATAGAAGTTGTAAAAGGACCAGCATCTTCCCTTTATGGAACAGAAGCCATGGGTGGTATAATTAATGTAATTACGAAATCTCCTAAATCTGCTCCAAAATTATCTTTGGATGCTTTTACAACTTCTTGGTTGGAAACCAATCTTGATGGTGGATACAAATACAATTTAGGAGAAAAGGTAAATAGTTTATTTGGTTTTAATTACTTTAAATATGGTAATAAGAAAGATAAAAATAACGACGGTTTTACGGATGTAACGTTACAAGATCGCATCACGTTATTCAATAAATTTGATTTTGAACGTCAAAAAAATAGAACAGCATCAGTTGCTTTACGTTATTTATACGAAGATAGATGGGGAGGTCAAATGAATTGGAAAAGAAAACTACACAGAGGAAGTGACGAAGTTTATGCCGAAAGTATTATGACAAATCGTTTTGAAGCGATAGGAATGTATCAATTACCTATAAAAGAAAAAATAATGACTCAATTTTCTTATAATTTTCATCAACAGAATTCATTTTATGGTCCAGAATCTTATCAAGGAAAACAACAAGTTATTTTTGCTCAAGCTTATTGGGATAAGATAATTGGACAACATAGCTTACTTTTAGGATCTTCATTTAAATATACTTATTATGATGATAACACAAGAGGTACTGGAGAATATGATGAGGATAATAATCTAATCAAGAATAACCCAATGAATACACAGATTCCTGGTATTTTTGTACAAGACGAATGGACATTAAATTCTGAAAACAAATTATTACTTGGTTATCGATTTGATTATGATAAAACACATAAAGGAATACATTCTCCAAGAATTGCATACAAATTTTCACCTTCATCTCATCATACTTTAAGAGCAAGTTTTGGTACGGGATTTCGTGTTGTGAATGTCTTCACAGAAGATCATCGTGCATTAACTGGAGCTAGACAAGTAGTTTTTGAAAATGAATTAAAACCTGAAAAATCATATAATGGAAATATTAATTATGTATTCAAACTACCAACTTCTTTCACCGCTTTAAACTTTGATTTTACAACATTCTATTCTTATTTCACAAACAAAATTATTGCTGATACAGATACTGACGAAACAAAGATTATCTATGACAATTTAGATGGACACGCAATATCTCAAGGAGTTTCTTTAAACATAGATGCAACATTTGACTTTCCTCTAAAAATAATGCTTGGCGCAACCTATATGGATGTATACAAAAAAGAAGATGGAGAAAAAGAAGTTCAATATCATGCACCAAAATGGTCTGGAAATTTCTTAGCAAGTTATACATTCAAAAAAGGTTTTACTGTTGATTTAACCGCCAATTATAATGACAAAATGAAATTACCTCAAGTAGAAAATGATTATCGACCAGAATATTCAAAACCAACTGTTATTGCAAATATTCAATTAAGTAAATCATTTAAGAATAATATTGAAATCTATGGTGGAATCAAAAATATTTTTAATGTTTTACCAAAAGGCGATGTTATTGCTCGTTGGTGGGACCCATTCGGAGAACCTGGAAATGGCGTTACTCCTCCTAAAGGAAGAAACGATGTTATTTTTGAACCAAATGATTACAGCTATACACCTATGCAGGGAACAAGAGGTTTTATAGGTGTTCGATACAATTTACGTTAATGAAAATCTGGTACTTCATATTCATTTTATCATCATTGAATCTCCAAGCACAGATTTCATTAGAAAAATTTAATTCAATTTCTAATGAAAATCCTAAACCAATTCTACTTTATTTTTCGACAAATTGGTGTAGTTACTGTATGATTCAAAAGAAACAATTAAAAAAGGATAAAGAATTACTTCAAATTCTAAATAATGACATTTATTTTATTGAATTTGAAGCAGAAACAAATGAATCTATTATCTTTTTAAACAAAAAATATGAACCTAAATCGAATAAAAAAACTCACCTATTTTTAGAAGAATTCATTGATAAAAATGAACAAATTAGTTATCCATATTGGGTTTTAATCTCAAAAGATTATAAAATTGAAATGACTTATACTGGATTAATTAAAAATAAACCCCTAAAACTTTTATTGGAAAAGTATTTACAAAAACCTTAATTTTTAGATTTACAAAAAAGCCTCAATTAATATTGAGGCTTTTTAATCACAAAAATTTACTCAAACGCAATTATCGAAAGTTTTGGATTTTCAATAGTCTCTTTTTGTTTGAGCTTTTCTATATCAATCACACCAACAATATGATTGTAATTTTTACTCTGATAACGTTCTTCTATTTCATCAAAAATATTTGAAACATCATCTGCTTGATTCTCAAAACCGATATAAATTCGCTTCTTTCCTGTTTGATTAAAAACTCCTTCTTCTTTGTTTTCATATTTTCGAATCGAATATTGATAATCATATTTCAACGCAGAAATATCACTCAAAACAGCCGAAGAAGTTGGGAAACGCCCTGCTCCTTTTCCATATAAAAATTGCTCATCTGAAAGCGAACTTCCAATCAAAACTCCATTATATTCGTTATTCACAAGCGCAATTGTTTTATTTAATTCAACAAAAGTTGGCAAAACTGTTGATGTAATTTCACCCGTTTGATGATTAATTTTAGAATTAGCAATCAACTTTATTGTATAATTTTTTTCTTTTGCGTATTTAAAATCTTCAACTTTCAATGAAGTAATTCCTTTTCGAATAACTTGATCAACATCAATCTTTTTACCGAAAGCATGCAACGTAATAATTGCTAATTTACTCGACGCATCAAAACCTTCTACATCAGCCGTTGGATCAGCTTCTGCAAAACCACTTTCTTGCGCTGCTTTTAAGGCATCTTGATACGACTCATTTTCATTCGCCATTTTCGTCAAAATGTAATTTGTTGTCCCATTTACAATTCCAGATACATAATTCAATAAATCGTTATCAAAATATTCTTCTAGATTTCTAATAATCGGAACTGACCCGCAAACAGAGGCTTCATAAAGAAAAGAAACATTGTTTTGTGCTTGCAAATCCAATAATTCTTTGTGATGATCTGCAATCAATTTTTTATTTGCACTTACCACATGTTTACCTTTATTGAACGCTTTTATAATGATATCATGTGCCGCATCAGCATCCGAAATTAACTCAACAACAACATTTATTTCATCGTCATTTAAAATATCATCCGCATTAGTCGAAAATAATTCAGACGGAGCATTTCTAGATTTAGAATTATCTTTAATTACAATTTTTTTAATTGCAGCATTCAATTGTGGTTTTTCTTCCAATACCTTGTAAATTCCTTCTCCTACAACTCCAAATCCGAACAATCCGATATTTATTTTTTTCATTTATTTGTTTTGTTTTTAATTATTTACCAAAGAAAAGTGAAGAAAAAAAATGGTTCAATCGCATAAAAACAATTGAACCATTTTGAATAAAGAATATTATTGAAGATTGGTTTACAGTAGTTTTTATTCATCTTTCCTATAAGGATGGATTTAGCACCTTGATTCATTAATCAGGTTGCTAAAGTTTCTTTGGGCCATTTCCCTCCACTTTTCTTGATAAAATGTAAATTTTAATGAACTATTTCTGAGGACAAATTTAGGCGAAAGAATTCTATATATCCAAATTAATTTCATTTCTTTAATTTAATATTTTCCGTAATTATAGATAAAAATACACAAATAATGAATTTTATTCTATAAATATTTATAGACAAAAATAATTTTCTAAAAAATACAATTAAAAGAAAAAACAAATCTTAATAATTTTTAATAAAACCCTATTTTTATTAAAAATATTCTAAAAACTACAATTTTCAATAACTAATTAAAATATTATTTCTTTAAAATAGTAATTTTAAAGAAATATTTTCTAAAATAAATTTCAAAAATGACCTATTAGAGATTTTGAACTATTTCAAACAAAAATTATTTCTATGAACCAAGTTTCGAACTCGTTTTTTTCAATCTTGATTTTTTTATTCTCAATACTTTAAATAATTTTGCACATAGCTTTATAAAGAAAGATGGAGGGAATAGGCCCGTTGAAATCTTAGCAACCCAAAGTATAGTTGGGTGCTAAATCCTACTCAAATAGAGAAAGATAAGGACTTACCTCACACTTCTTCCCATAAGGCTTTTAAAATATTTAGAATGAAATTAGACGATATACTAAAAGAGCGTATTGTTATTTTAGATGGTGCAATGGGAACGATGATCCAAAAGCACAATTTACAAGAAGAAGATTATCGTGGAGAACGATTCAAGGATTTTCATACTTCTTTAAAAGGAAATAACGATTTATTGGTTTTAACCCAACCTCAAATCATAAAAGATATTCACCGAGAATATTTGGCTGCTGGTGCAGATTTAATCGAAACAAATACGTTCAATGCCAATATTATTTCTATGGTTGATTATGATATGGTTGATTTGGTTGATGAATTAAATTACGAAGCCGTTCGCTTAGCAAAAGAAGCTTGTGAAGAGTTTTCTACCCCAGATAAACCTCGTTTTGTAGTTGGATCTTTAGGTCCAACCAACAAGACAGCCTCTATTTCGCCACAAGTAAATGACCCTAGTTATCGCGATGTGGATTTTGATTTATTGGCAAATGTATATTATCGTCAAGCAAAAACAATGTTAGAAGCTGGTGCAGATATTTTACTTGTCGAAACTATTTTTGATACTTTAAATGCAAAAGCAGCATTTTATGGAATTCAAGATGCGATAGAAAAAACAGGAATCAACGTTCCTCTAATGGCTTCTGGTACAATAACAGATAAATCTGGACGTACACTTTCTGGACAAACAACAGAAGCTTTCTTGATTTCATTAGAACATATTGATTTAATTTCAGTTGGGTTAAATTGTGCTTTAGGTGCAACAGATTTGATTCCATATTTAGAAGTATTAGCCGAAAAAGCACCATTTTATGTCAGCGCATACCCAAATGCTGGTTTACCAAACGCTTTCGGTGGATACGATGAAACTCCTGAAATGATGCGAGATTTTATCAAACCTTTCTTAGATAAAAAATTGGTTAATATTTTGGGTGGATGTTGTGGAACTACACCAGATCATATCAAATTGATGGCAGATTTAGCAAAAGAATACGAACCTCGAAAAATTAGTGAACAATGTCAGGCGTAAAAATTCAACTTTCTGGATTAGAACCTTTAATTGTACGAGAAAATTCAAACTTTGTAAACGTTGGCGAACGTACAAATGTAACTGGTTCTAAAAAATTCTTGCGATTAATCAAAGAAGAAAAATTTGAAGAAGCACTTCAGGTTGCACGTGACCAAGTGGATGGTGGCGCGCAAATTATCGATATCAATATGGATGAAGGTATGCTTGATGGTGTAGCTTCTATGGTAAAATATTTGCGTTTGATTGCTTCTGAACCTGATATTTCGAAAGTTCCAATTATGATTGATTCTTCGAAATGGGAAATTATTGAAGCTGGTCTAAAAAATGTTCAAGGTAAAGCGATTGTCAACTCAATTTCTTTAAAAGAGGGAGAAGAATTATTTATCGAACATGCGAAGAAAATTAAACGTTACGGTGCTGCAACAGTGGTTATGGCGTTTGATGAGAAAGGTCAAGCGGATAATTATGAACGTCGAATCGAAATCGTAAAACGTTCGTATGATATTTTGGTAAATCAAGTAAATTTCAATCCAAGAGATATCATTTTTGATGTGAATATTTTCCCAGTTGCAACAGGAATGGAAGAACATCGCCGTAATGCCATCGATTTTTTTGATGCAACAAAATGGATCAAAGAAAATCTTCCGCATGCGTTAGTTTCGGGTGGAGTTTCGAATGTTTCATTTTCCTTCCGTGGAAACAATGCGGTTCGTGAAGCGATGCACACGGCGTTTTTATATCACGCCATTAAACACGGAATGGACATGGGAATCGTCAATCCAGAAATGATTGAGATTTACGATGATATTCCAAAAGATTTATTAGAACACGTTGAAGATGTTTTATTGGATCGACGTGACGATGCAACAGAGCGTTTGATTGATTTTGCCGAACATCTAAAAGGTGTTACAAAAGAGAAAAAGAAAGATGATGCTTGGCGCGAATTACCTTTAGAAAAGCGTATTGAAATTTCTTTAGTAAAAGGAATTACAGAATTTATTGACGAAGATACTGCAGAAGCTTTGAAAAAAATTGGTTCGCCATTACGTGTTATTGAAGGTCCTTTGATGGACGGAATGAACGTTGTTGGAGATCTTTTCGGAAGCGGAAAAATGTTCTTGCCTCAAGTAGTTAAATCGGCTCGCGTAATGAAAAAATCTGTTGCTTATTTAACGCCATTTTTAGAGGAAGAAAAACTTAGAAATAAAACAGACAAAGAGCCTTCTAAAATCTTAATGGCAACTGTAAAAGGTGATGTTCACGATATCGGAAAAAATATTGTTTCAGTCGTTTTAAGCTGTAATGGTTTCGAGATTATCGATTTAGGCGTAATGGTTTCTTCTGAAACAATTTTAGACGAAGCGCAAAAAAATAATGTCGATGTGATTGGTCTTTCTGGATTGATTACTCCATCCTTAGATGAAATGGTGCATGTTGCCAGAGAAATGAAACGTCTTAATCTTGATATTCCACTGATGATTGGTGGCGCAACAACTTCTAAGGCACATACAGCTGTAAAAATTGCACCAGAATATGACAAAGCAATTCATGTTTTAGATGCTTCTCGTTCGGTTACGATTTGTCAAAAATTGATTGGAAATCAACAGGAGGAATTGCTAACAGAAACTACTACTGATTACATAAAAATTAGAGAAGGTTTCTTAAATCGTGCTGTATCAAAGGAATACTTATCGATTGAAGATGCTCGAAAAAATAAACTAAAAGTTGATTTTGAAGAAAATAAACCTTTTAAACCAAATAAATTAGGTGTTTTTACACATCAAACAACAGTTTCTGAATTAAGAGATTTTATCGATTGGACGCCATTTTTCAAAACATGGGATTTACATGGTAAATTTCCTGCGATTTTAGATGATGAAATTGTCGGAACAAATGCCAAAGAATTATATGTAGATGCTTTGTCAATGTTAAATAAAATTGAAGCTGAAAATTTAGCTAAACCGAAAGCTGTTTTTGGACTTTTTAAAGCGAATACAGTAAACGATGATACGATTGAATTGTTTGATGAAAATAATAATAAAATAGAGGAGTTTTATACACTTCGTCAACAAGCGAAAAAATCGAAAAAACAACCAAATATTTCGATTGCTGATTTTATTGCGCCGAAAGATTCAGCAATTCAAGATTATATCGGTGCATTTGCTGTCACAGCTGGTCATGAAATTGAAGAAGTTGCTAATGCTTACGAAACAAATTTAGATGATTACAATTCGATTATGGTGAAAGCAATTGCCGATCGTCTAGCTGAAGCTTATGCAGAATATTTGCACAAATATGTTCGTACAGAAGTTTGGGGTTATGCGAAAGATGAAACTTTATCAAATGACGAATTAATTTCAGAAAAATATAAAGGAATTCGCCCTGCTCCTGGTTATCCTGCATGTCCTGACCATTTAGAAAAAGAAACAATTTTCAAAATTTTGGATGTAGAGAAAAATGCAGGGATTGAGTTAACAAGTTCGTTGGCGATGTATCCAGTTTCATCTGTTTCGGGTTATTATTTTGGAAATCCAGAAGCAAAATATTTCGGAGTTGGTAAAATAAAATTGGATCAGGTTGAAGATTTTGCGAAACGTAAAAATATAGAACTTGATAAAGCTGAACGTTGGTTGAGTCCTAATTTGGCGTAAAAGCGTTAAGTAAAAATAAAATTTATCATTCAAAATGAGCATTTCGAAATAAAGAATCTCAGATTCCTCGACAAGCTCGGAATGACAACGAACGTAGAACAAAATAAAAAAATGCGTTAGGGATTGTAGTGAAAATCCTTTTTTGTTGATTGGACGAAGTCGAAATTAACAAAAAAGATTGTAACGAAAAGCCCGCCCGAAGGAAACGCCCATATAAAAGAAAATATATAATCGAAATTCGAGATTCGAACTTCGCTAAACGATAAAATAAAGAATGAAAGTTACCGAACATATAGAACGCGCAAACGGAAAACCATTATTTTCTGTAGAGATTTTACCGCCTTTGAAAGGACAAGATGTCAATGCGACGTTCAAAACTTTAGACCCGTTAGTTGAGTTAAATCCAGCTTTTATCGATGTAACTTATCATCGTCAAGAGTATATTTACAAACAGAAAGAAAATGGGTTATTGAAACGTTATCAGGTACGAAAACGTCCTGGTACAGTTGCAATTTGTGCTGCAATACAGAATCATTATAAGATAGACGCAATTCCGCATTTGATTTGTGGTGGATTTACAAAAGAAGATACAGAAGATGCGTTAATCGATTTGAATTTCTTGGGAATTGACAATCTTTTGGTTTTACGTGGAGATCCTATAAAATCGGAAAAATCTTTTGTTCCTGAAGTTGGTGGACATGCAAATGCTTCGGAATTGATTGAGCAAATTACTGCTTTGAATACAGGAAATTATCTAGACGACGAACTACAAGAATCGCATGCAATGGATTTTTGTATTGGTGTAGCGGGTTATCCTGAGAAGCATTTCGAATCACCAAATCTTGCAATGGATTTGTATTATTTGAAAAAGAAAGTGGAATTGGGAGCTGATTATATCGTGACGCAAATGTTTTTTGATAATCAGAAATATTTTGATTTCGTTAAAAAATGTCGCGAAATGGATATTAATATTCCGATTATTCCGGGTATAAAACCTTTGACAACTTTCAATCAACTAACGTCGATTCCACAAAATTTCTATTTGGACTTACCAGAAGCTTTGGCAATGGAAGTTTTGAAGTCGAAAGATAAGGAACGAATCAAGGAAATCGGAATTGAATGGTGTATTCAACAATGTAAAGAGTTGATCGATTTTGGTGTTCCTGGATTACATTTTTATACAATGAGTAATTCTATAAATACAAAAAGAATCGCTGAGGCAGTTTATTAAAATAACAATAGTTGGTTGTTTATCTTTTCACAAATAAACAACCAAAATTATTAATTAAATTAATACGTAAAAATTAATCCATAGAAAAATTGTTTTTCCCCCTTATAGTCTTATAACTCATCATTACAGCGATAAGCGAAATAATTGTAACCGAGAAACTGATGTTCAAGATAAAATCCGCATGATCTACATTTAACATTTTTAAAAAGACAGAAACAAGAAGTAAAATACTACTTACAAGGAAGAACTTAATTGTGTTCTTAAAAATCAATTTATTCATATTGTGTTAAATTTTGGTTAAATAAAAATAAATAAAAAATTATATAATCCAATTTTTTTTTGACTTATTCAATATTAAATTTTAAATAACAAACGTTAGTAAAACTTTATTTATCTGCACATTACATTAACTGAATTAAATCTAAATTCCTTATTTTTGATCATATAAAACTATAAATGGATCTTTTTAACGATTTATTTGACGGACAACAAAATCTACTTCCAAAAGATGGAACTGTAAATTATTTTGGACAAATTATGACCGATGAAAAAGCGCATCATTATTATTCTATATTATTAAATGAAATTGAATGGAAAAACGATCAAGCAATAATATTTGGAAAATTGATAGAAACTAAACGAAAAATTGCTTGGTATGGAGATTTTCCATTTGCTTATACCTATTCCAAAATCATGAAAACAGCTTTGCCTTGGACTGATACTTTACTTGAATTAAAAAAATTAGCTGAGGAAAAAACTGGCGAAACTTATAATTCTTGTTTGGTAAATTTATATCACGATGGTTCCGAAGGGATGGCTTGGCATAGTGATGGTGAAAAACAATTGAAACGTCATTGCGCAATTGCCTCGCTAAGTTTCGGCGCTGAACGTAAATTTGGTTTTAAACATAAAGAAACTAAAGAAGTAATTGCTTTAAATCTTGCAAGTGGTAGTTTATTAGTTATGAAAAATGAAACACAAGATTATTGGCTGCATCGCTTACCTCCTACTAAAAAAGTAAATTCGCCACGAATTAATCTAACATTCAGAACAATAGATTTGGAGCAATAATTATTTTTGCTTGGAGATTTCAGCTTTATAAAAAGTCAAACTTTGTTGATTAAATTTATTCAGAAATGCATCATTAAAATCATTCAAAGAAATAACATCCAAATCAATTTTAGTTTTTAGCGTTGGTAAAGCAATCACTTTATTTGATGATTTATCCAAACTATTCCATTTCGCAATAAACTCTTTTGTAGCTGTAATAAAAGTTGATTCGCCATTTTCTTTCGAATAATCATCCGAAACTATTGAACGTTTTATGGCAGATAATTCAATCTTTTTTGTCTGACGATTGTATCGAAAATAAGATGTAAACAAAACATCTCCTATTTTATTGATAATCTTGAAACCTTTCTTTGTTTCCTCAATCTTCGTATTACGATCCAATTCATTAAAAGCTAAACTACTCTGCTTTTTATATTCAGTATCAGAAAGTAAAAACTCTATTTTATTCGTTTCAAAATTAATTGAAACCTTGTCAAACTTTCCATCGCCATCCAAATCTTTCACAATCGATTGTTTGGCAAAAGTTAGTAAACTCATGCTCAAAAATAACGATATGAAAAATGTTAATCTCATCAGAAAGTATAATCTCTTAAATTTTATTTAAAGATACCACAAAAAAAGCTCCAAAAAGGAGCTTTAACTATTTAATAACAGGATTTATATCCAAAATATTTTCTTTTCGATATTTTTCGATAAAATCATCTGTAAAATTTTCGCTTCCTAACAATTTATTTTCTTGTAAAACCTTTTTAATATCAAGCTTTTTATAAGCTTGTAACATCGGTTCAGAAATCGCTTTATACGTAAAATGCCACGGTTCATATTTGAATCCTTTTCTCGCTGAATTATCCGTGTACACCAAATAAAAACCATATTTAGATGCATTTTCATCTAACCAAAGTTTAAATTTATGCATTGATCCTCCTTCGTTAAAATGTTTCTCATTCAACGGATCTGCTGGTATTCCGCGCGTTCCGTCTATAATATCCAAATCAGTTCCCCAATGGTGACGAGAAGTTCCTGGAATGGTAGAATATTCAATAATCTTTTCGATGTTTTCTTTCGCTGCAATTTTCTTCGCTTGATTTGCTTTATACTTGCGCTCCCAAATTCCGTTTTGATACGTATAATTTCTATAGCTCGAAATCACTTGTATTTTAAAACCTGCTTTTTGTGCATCAGCTTTCATTAATTCAAATTGTTTTGCAACTTCTGGCAACAATTTATACCCATTTCCAACCATCGTAGGGTTGCCTTTACCAATCAATTCAGCCGTTGTAAAAGTAGGTAAAATAGTATCTGTTTCTTCTGGAGTTTGATCGCTGTTACCGAAAGCACAACCAGCATTTAGCATAAAAGCAAGTAAAATTAAATAAGAAAATTTCATAATATTAAATTGAGACATTATGGTAAGTATTAGATTTTGGTTTATTTTTATCAAAATTAAAGAATAAAAGTGGAGATTGTTATAATAATCGTATTGATTTTATTGAACGGAATTTTTTCCATGTCAGAAATGGCACTTGTTTCGTCAAGAAAATTCAAATTAGAAAATCAAATGAAGAAAGGAAGTTCTGGTGCTAAAACGGCTTTAGAACTTGCTGAGAATCCGAACAAATTTTTATCAACCGTACAAATCGGAATTACCCTTATTGGTATCTTATTAGGGGTTTTCTCGGGTGATAAACTAACTGCAAATTTAACAGAATTTTTAACATCTATTTCTTTCATTGCACCTTACGCCAAAACACTTTCTCCAATTATTATGGTAGTAATCATCACTTATTTTTCGATTGTATTTGGCGAATTATTACCAAAACGTTTGGGAATGAAATTTCCTGAAATGGTTTCTACTATTGTTTCGAAACCGATGAAATGGTTATCTATCATCACTTCTCCATTCGTTTGGTTGTTAACAGTTACCAATAATTTTTTCTTAAAATTGTTTGGTATTAAAGACGATAGCAGCGAAGTTGTTTCGGAAGAAGAAATTAAAAATATCATCAAAGAAAGTACAGAAGGTGGTGAAATTCAGGAAAAAGAACACGAAATCTTAGAACGTGTTTTCGAGCTTGGAGATCGTCGTGTGAACACGTTAGCAACGCATCGTTCGGAAATTGCTTCATTAGATATTTCAGATGATTATGAGAAAGCACGTGCAAAAGTTAAGAAAAATAAATATTCAGCCTACCCTGTTACGAAGAACAATAATCTGGACGAAATCGTTGGTATCTTGAAACTAAAAGATATGTTTGGTGTAAGTAAGGAAGATTTTAGCCTGAAAAAATTTATACACAAACCTATTTTTGTCAATGAAAATTCGTTTAGTTATCCTTTGTTGGAAATGTTACAGAATTCACAAGCACATTTTGCCATTATTTTAGACGAATATGGTACGACGGCTGGAATTGTAACAATAAACGATATTTTGGACGAATTGGTTGGTGATACACCAGAGAACCAAGACGAAGATTACGAAATCGTAGAACGTGAAGATGGTACATGGTTGATCGATGGGCAATTTTCGATCTATGAATTCGAGAAGTTTTTTGAGATTGATATCGACGAAGACATCGAAAATAGATATGTTACCGTTGCTGGAATTTTCTTAGATAAATACGAAACCATTCCAAATGTTGGTGATAAGGTAGAAGTAGAAGATTTGACACTAGAAATTGTAGACAAAGACGGTAATCGTATTGATAAAATATTGGCATATCGTAAGAAATAAAAAACTCAACCAAATGGTTGAGTTTTTTATTAACTCACTAATTTATTTTTTGAGCAGTAATATAATTTTCTCCATTAGCACTAATCCCTAGACCAGTAAATAGATTTATAGCGATGCTGTCTGGGTAGTGGTATTTGAATTATTCTAATTAGAATATTTTCTAGAACCTTGTCAAAATGTTGTAATTTGTTGTTTCTCTTGTCCCTTCACCTATTATATTAATTCAATAACTGAAAAGGCTGTTTTATAATAAATTATAAAACAGCCTTTTATTAAATTACTAAATATTAAATCTTCCTAATGTCCTCCTTCAGATTTAACTTCACCAAGATTTATTCCTTGTTTTTTAAGAATTTTAGGCGTTGCAATTGCATAAAATACAAGATACACAAAACATAAAATACAAACAATATAACTAGAATGAACAGTTGATAAATCTGCAATATACCCTTGGAATATACTTACTAATCCTCCTCCCATAATCATCATAATTAAGAAGTTACTTCCTTGCGAAGTGTTTTTTCCTAAACCATTAATTGCTAATGCAAAAATACAAGGCCATAATGTACTACAGAACAAACCAACACTTGTAATAGAATAAATAGAGACTAAACCAGTTGTATTCATTCCGATTAATAATGCTACAATTCCAATAATTGAGAAAGTTAATAACATTTTAGCAGGGTTTCCATTTGTCCATAAAGAAGCTAAAATCATTATTAAAATAATTACACTATATAGATAAAATGGTTTCAAATCATGCCCTGCAATGTAATTAACTAATAAGAAAATCCCAAAAGCTAAATAAGGTGCTATAAATTTAAGAGCCAATGTTTTTGTCTTATCTAAACCAAATGCTTCTGCTGCACCACCCCAACGACCAATCATCATACTTGCCCAATATAACGAAACATATGGTGTTACTCCTTGTATATCGAACCCTAATTCATTGTGCATATATGCTGGTAAATTACTTACAGTAGAAACTTCTACACCTACATATAAGAAGATCGCAAGCATTCCTAATAATAATTGAGGATATTTTAAGGCTGATGATTTATCATTTTTTGAAGTTGCAATCGCACTATCCTCTTCTTGTTCTGGATGATTTGGTAAAGACGAAAATTTCAAGAAAATAGCAACAGCTAAAAAAGCAACACCCAAACACAAATATGGAATTTTAACTGCTTCTATACTCAAAGTTGTTTCTCCTTCTCCTCCTGCACCAAAAATTGCATAAGCAACAATTAAAGGTCCAATTGTAGTTCCTAAGTTATTAATACCTCCAGCTAATGTTAAACGTTGAGATCCAGTACTTGCATCTCCTAAAGCAATTGCAAGCGGATTAGCAACAGTTTGTTGCAACGAAAAACCTAGACCTACAGTAAACAAACCTGTTAACATTAAAGGAAATGATCCTGTATTGGCTGCTGGAATAAAAAAAAGCGTTCCAATAGCTGATAAAAGAAGTCCAAAAGATAATGAATTCTTATACCCAAATTTATTGATTAAATCTTGTTTAGCTAATAATGAAACGCCCATATAAATTAAAGCTCCAACCGTATAAGCTATATAATAAGCTACTGCGACTAATTGACTTTCGGCTTGGGATAAATCAAATGATTTTTTAAAAACTGGAATTAAAATTTCATTACTTGCCGCTACGAATCCCCAAAAGAAGAATACTGTAACCAGTGGGATAAATTGACCCCAATTAGTTTTTTGTGATTGACTCATGTGTTTTGATATAATTTTTTTTTAAATATTGGTTGATGATTGCCTAAACAACCAGCTTATAAATATAGGTTATTTATAGTTTAATTTACAAATAGGTGAATGCTTAAATATTATACAGCACAAAGAAAAAAACTATATATTCAATAAATAAATATTATTTTTTTACAGATCAAATAATAATTAATAGATTATTTTTAACAAAAACATGTTAAATGTATTTAAAATTTAATTTCTCACTTTTTTATAAATCAAAAAAAAACTGTCCGATTAAGACAGTTTTCATTGTGTATTTATTCTTTATTTCACAGGAGTTTCTCTCGCAGCTTCGTATATAATCGAATCTCTTTGCTCTTGCGTCAAGTCATATTTGTAATCAAATATTGCAGATTCCCAATCTCCATATCCAACATTCGGCAATACAATAAATCGTTTTCCAAATTCAGATTTTAAAGTTTCTACAGCTGCCGCTCTTTCTTTTTCAGATTTATGATTATCAAATAAAGAAGAAAAATCTGTTAAACTATCTCCTAACAATAAAACAATGTCATAATCTTTCGAAATATTTTGACGACGTGCTTCTTTGCTACTTTCTTTACTTCTCAAAATCAAATTCTGAGCACTTTGAATTGGATAATTGTATTTTTCTAAATTTGCCAAAGTTCCAGGACGCTCTACTTCGTATCGATTTGTAACGTAAAAAATCTGAACACCTTTACTCGCTGCATACTGAAAAAACTCTTGAGAACCAGCCAAAGGAGTTGCAATTCCTTTCGACGTCCAATTTGCCCAAGTTTCTTGCGACCACGTTTTTCCTTGACGCGCCATTTCTACTGCATAGTACGAATTATCCAAAAAAGTTTCGTCAATATCCGTTACAATCGCTAAAGGTTTTGCGCCTTTTGTCGCAATTGCTTCATCCAATCTCATTTTAGCAACATTATAAGCTTGCTGGCTTAAGGCTTGATATTCAGCAGCACGTTGTTGAAAAAATGCAGCATAAATTTTACCATCAACTTGCAAACTTTTTTGCTGAACTGGTTGTTGTTCAGTAACTATTTTTGGTGTTTGACAAGCTGTTAATCCAAAAAGCATCAAGCTTCCAAGCATCAATTGTATATGTTTCATATCTCTAAATTCTGAAATGCAAAATTAAGCCTTACAATTCAAATCAAAAAATCAGATTACTGAATGTATTTAATCGATTCGAAAGTTGTTTGATGAAAATAGTTTTTGAACTGATGATGTTCTCCATTAATTTCTATATCAATTTCCAGATAATCGTTTTGATTAAAATGAATTAAATCTGTTTCGAAAAAATAAATATTTCGGATAACGTGAGAATCAGGTAAAATGGTATTTTTCAATAAAATATCATTTGTCCCCATTGCCAATTCTCCATAAAATGTAACATCAGCTTTGATTTTTTTTTGAGAAAAATTTGAATAAAAATCAGCTTCAACGATATTTATACGAACTGTTTTTTCGGTATTATTTTGAATAGAAATTAAGAATTCTAATGTATTTTTTTTCTTTGTTACCGAATCTATTTTTACTTGAAATTCTGAAATTTGTTGATTAGAATCATCAATCAAATCATCATTTTTTTCAATTTTTAAAAACGATATTTTTGGTTCTTCTTCTTTCGGAAGTGGTTTTTCAATTGGAACTGTTTTTAATTTTTTGTAAATAACAAACAGCACTAACAATACAAGTAAAATGAATAAATATTTCATTTTACAAATTTAGAAATTAAATCGTTTTTCTGATTTCGAAAAAATGATTTGTTTCGTTTTAGACAATTTTTTTTCTGAAACGAAAAGCACAAAAAGCTAAAACAAATACACTTCCTGCTACAGCAAAACTAATAGGATTTGAAGATTTAGAGCTATTTTCAGTAAAATTTGTTTGTATTAATTGACTATTTAAACCAGAAGATTGAGCAAATGAAATAGTTGTACTTGCAATGAATAGTAATAAAAATTTGAAGAGAGTTTTCATAATAATGAATTAAATAAAAAGTTTGGTTTTGATATTAAGAATCGATAAAACAAATACAATGCCTAATTTTCTTAAAATTAAATAATTTGCAATTTAGTAATGCCACTCAAATTCAATAATCAATTTTTTGGAGCATAACAATTAGGAGATAAAATATAAACTATTTATCAAAACCCTATAAACAAAATAACTCAATTCATTTTCAGAATTGAGTTATTTATTAATGATGTAAAAACTTTAATCTAGTTCTATTTTCACGAAATGATTGTCCAATAAATGATCAATTAAATCTTGCGATTTATAATCAATCGGATCTTTTATTTGTTCTTTTGCTTTTGTATGTTCTTCAATTCGATGCAAAGCTTTGTAAAAGCGTCGAACTTCATTCAAATTCTTCAAAATTAATTTTGGAGCTTCTGCTTTTTCACCATTTTCTTCTTTGCATATCATCGTAAAATAAGACGAATTACAATGTTTAATTTCACTTGTTTGGATATTTTGACTTTCTACTCGAATTCCTACGACGATTGACGTTCTTCCGACATAGTTAACCGATGCTTTTAGCGTTAATAATTCTCCTACTTCTACTGGCGTTAAGAAATCTACTCTATCCACAGATGCCGTGACACAGTATTTTCCAGAGTATTTGGAAGCACATGCGAATGCAATTTGATCGAGTAGAGAAAGAATGAATCCACCGTGTATTTTTCCACTAAAATTGGAATGTGATGGAAGCATTAATTGCGAAAAAGTTACCAATGAACTTTTTACCGTTTTGTAAATCATTTTATCTATTGTTGTGTGTGTGTTCAATTTGTAGTAATTAAGTTTAGACTGTAAAATTCATCTGCAATTTCGCGATTATTAGACAAACGAGGAACTTTATTTTGTCCACCTAATTTCCCTATCGATTTCATATAATGCTGAAAACCTTCTGTTTTAACCTCAGAAACGACAAGCGGACGCAAGATATTTCCCGTAATTAAATCATCGTAATACGTATTTTGGCGACGCATTTGTGTATCTAATTCTTGATTAAAAATAGTTATATCTTGTGGTTTTTGATCAAATTCTATTAACCATTCGTGATAAGGCAAACCTTCTGCTGGATTGACTTGAGGCGCAACTGTAAACTCATTTACACTCGCTGGATATTTTTCTAAAGTTTTTTGCAACGCCTGTTCCACTTCGTGACCAATTACATGCTCACCAAAAGCAGATGTATAATGTTTAATTCGACCAGAAACAACAATTCTATAAGGTTTTATCGAGGTAAAACGAGCTGTGTCACCAATATTATATCCCCACAAACCTGCGTTTGTATTGAGAATTAGAACATAATCTTTTCCTACTTCAACATCTTTCAATGAAATTCGGGTTGGATTTTCATCAAAAAACTCTTCAACTGGAACAAATTCATAAAAAATTCCATTATTCAATAAAAGCAATAAATCATCATTTTTTTGAGAATCTTGATACGCAATAAACCCTTCTGAAGCAGGATAAGTCTGAATACAATCTATTTTTCGACCAATTAGTTGATTCACTTTATCACGATAAGGTTCATAATTTACACCTCCTGTTACCATTAGTTGTAAATTCTTAAAAATAGATTGAACGTTTTCTTTTCCAGAAACTTTAATCAATCGTTCAAAATACATAATCAACCAAGGCGGAATCCCAGAAATCAGCGTCATATCAGCTTTCACCGTTTCATCCACTACCCTATGCACTTTTGTTTCCCAATCTTCAATCACATTTGTTTCATAAGATGGTAAACGATTTTTTTGCAAATAATTTGGAACAAAATGCGCACTAATTCCAGAAAGTCGACCAACTTTCAAACCATTTTTATCTTCGAGAATTGGACTTCCTTGCAAGAAAATCATTTTTCCGTCAACAAAATTAGAGTTCTTTGTTTCATTAATATAAAACAATAAAGCATTTCGAGCAGAATTTATATGCGAAGGAACGGATTCTTTTGTAAGCGGAATATATTTTGCACCAGAAGTAGTTCCAGAAGTTTTAGCTAAATAAAGAGGTTTTCCAGGCCATAGAATATTAGGTTTCCCTTCAATTACCTCATCAAAATAATGTTTCAACCCTTCGTAATCGTTGATTGGAACTTGCGATTTGAAATCTTCATAATTTTTGATTGATTCAAAATGATGATCAACTCCAAACTTTGTATTTTTTGCAGCAACAATCAATTCATTTAGAATTTTGTCTTGTGTTTCCAGCGGATTATTTATCCACTTTTGTTCTTTATTGACAATGTATTTTGCAAAAATTTTCGCTAAAAAAGCTTTCATGCTGTTCCTTTAAAACATTATTATTGGTCGAATTTAAACGAATATTCTAAATAATTTAACAACAATTGCAATGATTTTTCTTAGTCAAATCACTAATTACATTAAAGCTAAAACGTTAGCTATCATTTTATAATCATCCCGTAAAAAGTCGCTTCTCTATTATTTCTATTCCACATAAAATTATCTTATTTTTTCGAGGGATACAAGATTTTTTCTAATCGAACGTTTTATTGTAGATTTGTTTTTATTCGCTATCATGAAAAAGATTGTACTGAGTATCTTCGCCGCAAGTTTTTTAATCGGCTGTTCTACGCAAAAAAATAGTTTCAAAAACCGACAATATCACAAGATGACATCGTGGTTTAATGGAGTATTCAATGCTGAGGATGAGTTAGAAAAAAAGAACACAGAACTACAAACAAATTATGTAGAAAATTACTCGAAGATTTTACCTGTTGGAATAGAATATTTTTCTGTTTCGGACTCTGCTAATTTAGGTGAATTTAATACGCCCAATTTTGGTATTGGAAGTGGAAATCGAAATAATCAAGATAAAGTAGAAAAACCTGTTGGATTTGCTGCTGTAGAGGCAAAAGCTTCGAAAGCAATCGAAAAACATTCGATGTTAATTAAAGGAAAAGAAAATAATCCTTTGATGGGTCGCGCTTATTTATTGATTGGAAAATCATTATTTTATCAAAAAAAATACTTTGAAGCGCTTGATGCTTTAAACTATGTTGTCAAAAATTTCAAAGATTCTAAATACGCTCAAGAAGCGCATGTTTACAAAACTGTTGCCGAAATAAAAGGTGGAAATTACTTTGATGGAATCGAAACTTTACAAAAACTTTACGAAAACGATCCGTATAAAAGTAAAGAATTAAAAACAATGATTGCGCGTACCTATGCTCAATTTTTAATTGATCAAAAAAAGTACGAAGAAGCACTTGATCCATTGCAAAAAGCCGAATATTTTTCTACAAATAAAGATGAACGAGTTCGAATATTTTATACGTTAGGACAAGTTTTTTCTAAATTAGGAAAACAACAAGAAGCTGGTGAAGCTTTCACGCAAGTTTATAAAATGAAGCCTGGATTTGATATGGAAATCAAATCGCAATTAGCGATTGCTGCTAATTTTGATCCAAAAATTAATAATTATGGAAATTACAAGCAAAACTTGTTGGACATCTCGAATAAAGGAATTTATGCATCGAAGAAAAACGAGTTATATTACGGAATTTCTGAAATGGCTTTTCGAGCTGACAAAATGGATGATGCTGTAGAATATGCAAAATTGAGTTTGAAGGAACCAATGTCTGATCCTTATATTCGTGGGCGCGCTTTCGAAAATTATGGTGATATAAAGTTCAAGCAAAACGATTATGTTTACGCATCGGCTTATTATGATTCGGCACAAACAAGTTATAATTTGCCAGAAGATCAAACGCGTATTCAGAAACGAAATGATGTTTTGAAAAAATTGATGGAAAAACATTATTTAGTTCAGAAAAATGATTCAATTCTAAAACTTGCAGCACTTCCAAAAGAAGATCAATCAAAATTCTTCACAGATTATATTGAAAAATTAAAGAAAAAAGAAGAAAAGCAAGCTATAGAAGAGCAAAAAGAAATGGAAACTTTTCAGTTAGAGAATAAAACAGCAAGTTTTACGACGAGTTTTAATAATGCTGATAAAGGAAAATTCTATTTCTATAATCAAAATTTAAAATCGACTGGACAGCAAGAATTCCAACGTATTTGGGGAGGAATTTCCTTAAAAGATAATTGGAGAAATTCGAATGCGATAAGTACTGCAATTGAGGATAAACAGAATGAATTGACAGGGCAAATTGCTGCTGGCGATCCAAGACGTTTTGAACTTGATTATTATTTAGATCAAATTCCAACTTCTCAAAAAGCATTGAATGAGTTGAAAGTTGTGAGAGATACAACGCAATTGTCTTTAGGTACTGGATATTTTGATATTTTCAATAACTCAGAATTAGCTGGAAAAGAGTTGAAAGCCTTGGTTGCTTCGCCTCCAAAATCGGAAGATGTGTTATTAAAAGCGACTTATCAATTGTATCGTATTTATAAAAATCGTGATCAAAAATTAGAAGATGAATACAAAAATATCATTCTAACAAAATATCCAAATACGATTTATGCAGGTTATATTCTTAATCCAGAAGTTGAATACATCACTGCTGAAACAAAAGAAGCTTTAGAAGCCTACAAAGTTGCATACACGTTGTATCAAGATAAAAAATATGATGACGTAAAGAAAAAAGTACAAGAAGCAATTGTAAAATTTCCTACTGAAATTATCATTGCTAAATTTGCTTTATTAAATGCTTATGTAATCAAACAAACGGGAAAAGATAGCGATTTTGAACAAGCTTTAGAAATTGTAATTACTGCTTATGACGGAACTGAAGAAGCTAAGCAAGCAAAACGTTTGTTGGATAAATTGCGTAATACTAAGAAAAAAACTACTGAAAATCAAAAAATTGAAGAAAACCAGCCACAAATTAATACTGTAGATAGATCACCTACACAAATCATCGAAAAAGAAATAAATCAACCGAAAAATAACAATGATGATAAAAATGTTATTAAAAAAACTGTAAAAGAATCAAATACAGTTGGTCTTGAAGGAGGGGATACGAATTATTAAAATATAAATTAAATTAACACCAATAGCGTCCTAAATAAATTTAGGGCATAAAATATCCACCCACTTTAGTAGGATACAAGCTATAGTTGGACAAAA
>NZ_JACAGG010000031.1:0-35058 GCF_030324375.1 Empedobacter sp. R132-2 | reverse complement strand
CAACTCAAAGATAATTTGAGATCCGAAATTTACGCGCTTTTTTTACGCTTTCTTTTAACGTTTAGGACGCTAATGGTGTCAAACCTAAAAAATCTTTGTCGGCCCAATCTGTAAAATGCACTTTAAAATCTTTTAACTTTTTGGGTTTAGAATCGCTGATTCCGCGATAATCAAACGAAAAAACCAAATATCCCTTATTAGCTAAATACGTTGCACATTTGGCATAAAAAGTTTGTTTAACACCAATTGCAGACGAAATGACAATGATTTTTTTGGTTGCGTTGTTTTCGCCAAAAGAGGTTACGGCAATTGGATATTTGTCGGAAGTTTCTAGTATGAATTTTTTCATTCTTTTTATTTGATAAGGTAAAAAATATACCTTTACAAGGTAAATCAATCTTATGAAAAAAATTATTTTAATTCTATTAATCTTATTCTCTTCAAAAATGTTTTCTCAACAATTAAAACCTGATAATGTGATTGGTTTTTGGAAATTACAAGAATCGGGCTTTTATGAAAATGGCAAAAAAGTGTCTAAAGAATTTGATGATTGTCGGTTAATGAGAAATTATACAATTTGGGATAATGGATATGCTATTTATAACTATGTAGAAGGAAGTAATGGCAATTGTTTTCCTAGTGAGCCTCGATTAACATTGTGGCGAATTGTTGATAATAGAATTCAATTTTACATTGATGATTATATTTTTGAGGATAGAATTGTGAAAATTAATCAAGATAAAACGATAACTTTTGAAACATATATTGATAAAAAAATTGTAGATTCTGATAAGAAATTTGAGAAAATAGCAAATACAATCAGTTATGATATTTTACGTAAACAATAAATAAAGAAAATAAGTTTTCAGGTTTATTTTTTATATTCACTTTACGTCATTCAAAATCTTTATTTTTACCACATAATTATTGAACCGAATGAAAAATATATTCAGCCTATTTTTAGCATCAATTTTATTGCTTTCAGTTTTTTCGTGCAAAGAAGACGATTCGTTGGCAATATCGCAAGATCAATTGTTGCGATCTGGAAAATGGCAATTGAAAGAAATTAGAAAAACGAAAGGGAATATAACGGAAACAGACAAGTTGTTGGCTTGTGAGCGACAGTCTACATTAGATTTTTCGGATGTTACGAATTATAATTCTAACATGTATAAAACCGAAAAAGGAAATTGTGTACAAGAACAAACGATAGGAACGTATGTGTATAATACGTCTAAAACAAAACGTTTGTTAACGATGTCTCTGAATGATACAACGTACAATTATTATGTGAAGCAGTTAGATCCAAAATATTTGATTTTGCAAGATACGTTGAGTAAAGTAGATACGATAAAGCTTCGTTTGCAAGTTTTTGAAATTGTAAAATAATAATGAAAATACCTTCAATCTTGGAAGGTATTTTTTATTCGAACATTTTTCGTGTAATAAAATCTTTGTCTAAACTCCAAGCGCGTGCAGGAGAATATTCACGTCCATAATAAATGATTTGAATATGTAATTTATTCCACAATTCTTTTGGAAATATTTTCTTCGCATCCTTTTCTGTTTCTCCAACATTTTTCCCTTTTGTCAATTTCCATAATTTCATCAAACGATGAATATGTGTGTCGACAGGAAAAGCTGGATGACCAAACCATTGTGACATCACAACCGAAGCAGTTTTGTGTCCAACGCCAGGTAATTCTTCTAATTCATCAAAACCTTCTGGAACTTCTCCATCGTATTTTTCGATTAAAATTTCGGATAATCGTTTGATGTTTTTGGCTTTTGTATTTGATAAACCAATTTCGCGGATATAATATTTTATTTCATCTACTTCTAATAACGACATTGCTTTTGCATTAGCAGCTTTCGCAAATAATTCGGGTGTTACTTGATTCACTTTTTTATCTGTTGTTTGGGCAGATAATAAAACGGCAATCAATAATGTAAAAGCATCTTGATGATCTAATGGAATAGGTGGAACTGGATATAATTTTTCCAATTCATCAATCACAAATTGGACGCGTTCTTTCTTTAACATCATAAGTTCTGAGACTTTTTGTGTAAAAATAATGAAACATCTTTAATTATGCTTTATGTATTACGAAATGCGAAGTTCGCTATTAGAAAATTGAAGTTCGAATATTTTTCGTAAGTTTTTAAATAACAGCTTTTCCTTTTTTTACCTTCATTTTAAAAAGTAAAGTTTAAGCGACTTATTTTGGCGTTATATAACATTACATTTGTAGTATAAATAAAAGATTAATTAGTTAAATCAGTTACGATTCAAGATTTAATCATTATTTTTACGAGAAGTTCTAAAGACAAATCAAGATGTTAAAAATAGGAGATAAAGTTCCAGATTTTAAAGGAATTGATCAAGATGGAAACGAAGTTTCGTACCATGATTTTGCAGGAAAAAAATTAGTCGTTTTCTTTTATCCAAAAGCAAGTACGCCTGGTTGTACAGCAGAAGCATGTGATTTGCGCGATAACGAAAATGCGTTGAAAGCTCAAGGTTATCATTTGGTTGGAATAAGTGCAGATTCTGTGAAAAGACAAAAGAATTTTGCAGAGAAAAACAATTTACTTTTTCCTTTGCTTGCAGACGAAAATCACGAAATTTTGAATGCTTTCGGCGTTTGGGGACCAAAGAAATTTATGGGACGCGAATTTGATGGAATTCATCGTACAACTTTCATCATTGATGAAAAAGGAGTGATTACAGATGTAATCGAAAAAGTGAAAACAAAAGAACACGCAAAACAAATTTTAGAAAAATAAAAAATAATATAATGAGCGATTTAGACAATAAAAAGAAAGCGTTACAGCTAATCTTAGATAAGATGGACAAAGCTTACGGGAAAGGAACTGTAATGCGTATGGGAGATTCGGCTGTTGATGATAAAATAGAAGTAATTCCTTCTGGATCTTTGGGATTAGATTTAGCGTTAGGAGTAGGAGGTTATCCTCGCGGACGTGTTATAGAAATCTACGGACCTGAATCTTCAGGTAAAACAACATTAACGTTACACGCTATTGCTGAAGCGCAAAAAGCTGGTGGTATCGCTGCTTTTATTGATGCTGAGCATGCATTTGACCGTTATTATGCAGCGAAATTGGGTGTTGATGTAGAAAACTTAATTATTTCTCAACCAGATAATGGTGAGCAAGCATTAGAAATTGCAGATAACTTAATTCGTTCGGGAGCGATAGATATTATCGTAATTGATTCTGTTGCGGCACTTACTCCAAAAGCGGAGATTGAAGGTGAAATGGGAGATTCTCGTATGGGATTACAAGCGCGTTTGATGTCTCAAGCTTTACGTAAATTGACAGGAACAATTAATAAAACGAAATGTACAGCGATTTTCATTAATCAATTACGTGAAAAGATTGGGGTAATGTTCGGAAATCCAGAAACAACAACTGGTGGTAACGCCTTAAAATTCTATGCATCTGTACGTTTGGATATCCGTCGTTCTACTCAAATCAAAAATGGAGATGAGGTAATCGGAAATCACTCGAAAGTAAAAGTGGTTAAAAATAAAGTTGCTCCTCCATTCCGTCAAGCAGAATTTGATATTATGTATGGTGAAGGAATTTCTAAAGTTGGAGAAATTTTGGATATGGGTGTTGAGAAAGGAATTGTAAACAAATCTGGTTCTTGGTATTCATACAACGATAGCAAATTAGGACAAGGTCGCGATGCTGTAAAAGAAGTATTGAAAGATAATCCTGAATTGGCAGAAGAAATTGAAGCTAAAATTGTCGCATTAATCAAAGGTGAGCCAGTAGATGGAAAACCATCAGTTGATAATCCAGCTGACGAAGCAGAATTATTTGCTGAAGATTAATTCGAAAGAATTTTTATATAATGATAAAAACCTCTCAATTTTGAGAGGTTTTTTTGTTATTTTGTATAATTAATAAAAAAGGCGTCCTCATCTCCAAATGAAATTCTTAAACTATTTTTTGTTAATATTTCGATATTTTCTATTTCAGTATCATTAGTGTTATTTTCTGTTAAGGTAATTCGTTTGTTTTTTAAACTCCATTTTCCTTCAGACGGGCTATGATAACAAGGGTCATTTCCTCCTCCTTCATAAAAATCATTATAATAAGTAAAATTTTTATTAAAAGTTATACTTGTTTTAGAATCACATTCATTGTATTCTTCAATTATTTCTTTTCCATTCAAATAATATCCAGAGTTTTTAATCTGCCATTTACCAATTAATAATTCTTCATGCGATTCTACATTAGAATCATCATCGTTATTACAAGATGCGAAAAATGTAGTCGCTGAAAGTGTAGCAAATAATAATAGTTTTTTCATAAGTTATTTTTTTGATTGGCAATAATATGAAAAATGATATTAATTAAACGTTTTTAAGTATTTATAATAAAAAAAACACTTCTGTAGAAGTGGTTTGTCATGTTGAATTTATTTCAACATTGTATACTGTTTATGATGAGAATCTGAAACGAGTTCAGAATATTCATATTTATTATTTAAATAGTAAAACTTTTAATAATAAAAAAAGACAATCAAATTGATTATCTTTTTTGCTCCTCCTCTTGGGCTCGAACCAAGGACCCTCTGATTAACAGTCAGATGCTCTAACCAACTGAGCTAAGGAGGAAAATCCGATATTTTAAAATTTTATTTTTAAGTCTTTGTTTGACATTTCACTAAAAAAGCTCCTCCTCTTGGGCTCGAACCAAGGACCCTCTGATTAACAGTCAGATGCTCTAACCAACTGAGCTAAGGAGGAATGTTGCTTAATTGTGGGTGCAAATATAGAAGTATTTTTTACACCCACAAAAAATATTTTAAAATTTATTTAAAAATCATATTCACAATATCGTTACCGAAGATGAATACCATTAATCCTAAGATAATTACAACGCCAACCATTTGTGCTTTTTCTAAAACTTTTTCACTTGGTTTTTTACCTGTCACCATTTCATAGATAGCAAAAACAGCATGTCCACCGTCCAAACCTGGGATTGGTAATAAGTTAATGAATGCTAACCAAGCAGAAATCATAGCTGTAAATGACCAGAAAAATAACCAGTTCCATTCTTTTGGCATTTGTTTTACCATTCCAATTGGCCCAGCAACTTGCTTACGACCGTCTTTTACTTGGAACAATGTCCCAATTCCACGAACTTGCGTTGCAATCGCTTCAAATGGCTCTACAATCCCTTTTGCGATTCCTTCACCAATTGTATAATCTTCCTTAGAAATTAATGAATCTAAATATGCTGTTGATCTTAGGAATCCAATGCTTCCATCTTTATCTACATTTACCATCAACTCTACAGGCTCACCTTTTCTTTCAACACTCAAAGAAACTGTTTTTCCTTTGTATTCTTTTAATTTATTTGTTAAATCTGAAAATAGAGGTGTTGTGAAACCATCAATAGCAATTACTTTATCATCTTTTAATAAACCTGCTTTTTGTGCTGCACTATTCTCAACAACAGAATCCACAACGGTTGGCATTTGAGGAATAAAGAAAGCGCCTTTAGCGTTTAAAATTTCAGTTCTGAAATCTTCTGTAATTGGTAAAGAAACTTCTTTTCCTTGACGTTTTACATCTAAAGTTTCACCACCCAACAAGGCTTCTTTTCCTATTTCATTTAATGCTTGATATTTAACACCATTTACACCAACTGGAATATCACCTTTTTGCAAGCCGAATTTAGTTTGCGTTGCATTCGCTTCGATTCCATATTGCATTTTGTTTACATCAACAAAGCTTTTTCCTTGAGAAATGAATAAAATAGTATAAATAATCATCGCTAAAATGATATTTACAATAATACCTCCTAACATGATGATTAATCGTTGCCAAGCTGGTTTTACACGGAATTCCCATGGTTTTGGCTCTTGTTTCATTTGTTCCAAATCCATGCTTTCGTCAATCATTCCCGAAAGTTTTACGTATCCTCCAAGAGGCAACCAACCGATACCATAAACAGTATCACCAATTTTCTTTTTCCAAATGGCAAATTTCACATCGAAAAAACAAAAGAAACGTTCGACACGAACGCCAAACCATCGCGCTGTTACATAATGTCCTAGTTCGTGCAACATTACTAAAAGCATCAAACTAAGCATTAATGTAGCTATCTGTATTAACATATTGTTTTAAATTTATTTATGTTCTAATTTTATTAAACGATTACAAAATTAATCGAATTTATTTATCAAAGCTGTTTATTTTTTCCATTCTAAGGTTTCTAACAATTTTTTTACATCTTTTTTGATATAATCAACTGCTGGAGCTAAAGAATCAGGTTTTGGTTGAGTTTTGAAATAAACCGAACCTGCTAAAAAATTCTTCACACTATCCGTCGCATGAAATTGAATATTAATCGCTGATTCTCCTCCTAATTCATACATAGTACCAAAAACCTTTTTTTCTGGAAAAGAAAATTCCTGTGGCGAGATAAAACTGGCTTTAACCGTCTGTTCTTGCACAAAACTTTCACTTTCTTTTATTTGAACGATTAAATCTTGTGGTGACTGAACCGGAAAATATGTCAGGTAAATTGTCGCTTTCATTCGTGGATAAACAATATTGAAAGAGTTTGGTTTTTTTCCCGCAATTACCTTCCCAAAGTTTGAATATTGGAAAGTATAAGGCACATTTTCTTTGAATGATAGATAAGTTTGCTGCGGATACTCGAGGCGAACTTGCCCTAAAGGTTTGGCAACTTCTTCGCTTTTATTGCACGACACAAAAAAAATAGCACTACTACATAATGCTATTATAGTTTTAAAATTCATTGTATAACGTAAAACGTTAAGTTTTGTAAAATTCATTTAATTTTTTAATTTCTAAAAAGGCAAATCGTCTTCTCCTTCGTCTATAAAAGGCGGCTCGACAACTGTTGTGTTTTGTTGACTTTGTTGAACTTTGTTCTGATCATTTTGCATGGCTTGACGCTGTTCATTGTCAATTTTTGGTGTCAAAAACTCGATTGAATTTGCTACGATTTCTGTTGTATAACGCGTTTGTCCGTTATCATCCCATTTGCGCGTTTTTATGCGTCCTTCAACAAAAACTTTATCTCCCTTTTTCAGATAACGATCACATAATTCTGCCAATTTATTGCGTGTAACAATATTGTGCCATTCTGTTTCTGTAATTCGTTCTCCCGTTCTCGATATATAAGATTCTGTCGTTGCAATAGGAAATCGTCCAATACAATTTTGTTCGTCAAAATGATGCAATTTTACATCATCACCCAAATTTCCGATCAAAAGTACTTTATTCGTTGTTCCATTCATAGTTGTAATAGGTTTTTAGTGGCTTGTTACTTACAAAGTTAATCCAAATAATGTTTATTTATAAATTTTTCTATTGGTTTTGGAAGCGGATAATGTTCGAGATCGTTTAAAGCAATCATTTCAAAATCATTTTCGGCTTGCAAATTTTTTATATCTCTTAAAGATACATTTAATTTCCAATATTTTATAAATAAATTTTGATGCGACAAAATGTGTTTCTCTTCTTCGATAAAAGTTAGATTATTTTCAAGATTTTGATCTAAAATCCAACCTTCATCCAATAAATCAGTCTCAGTTTCGATTTTTGGAAAAGTGAATAAATTTTTCCAAACATCATTTCCAATTCTTTTAGACAAGGCAATTTTATCTTCATTTTCGATGAGAATAAAATGTAAAAAACGATTCGAAACTTTTGTCTTTTTTAATTTTATAGGCAATTCGTTGACTTTATTTAATCGAAGCGCTTCACAAGACTCATTAAGCGGACAAATTTCACACTTTGGTTGTTTTGGTGTACAAATCGTTGCACCCAAATCCATCACCGCCTGATTAAAATCACCTGGACGTTTTTTATCAATGATTTCTAATCCCAAATCCCAGAAAATCTTCTTTGTTTTTGGCGAACTTATATCATCTGTAATATTAAAATATCGTGCAAAAACTCGAAACATATTTCCGTCTACAGCAGGCACAGATTCATTATATACAATAGATGCAATTGCAGCCGCAGTATAATCTCCTACGCCTTTTAGCTTTTTTAGATCCTTGAAATTATTCGGAAATTGTCCATTTAATTCATCAGCAATCGTCTTTGCAGTGAAGTGTAAATTTCTGGCACGGGAATAATAACCCAGTCCTTGCCAGAGTTTTAGGACTTTTTGTTCGTCGGCATTTGCCAAATCGAAAATAGTCTCAAATTCTTGTATGAAATTATTGTAAAATTTCATACCTTGGTCAACCCTTGTTTGTTGGAGAATAATTTCCGACAACCAAATGTGAAATGGGTCTTTTGTATGACGCCAAGGTAAATCTCGTTTATTTTTGTCAAAATATGACAAAATCAGATAGTTGAAGTTCATAAAAACTGAAAAAATCTTTTTTTGTTGGGATACTATCGTTATATTTGCACCCGCTTTCAAATTTAAGAATAATAAGAGGAATTATGACAAAGGCAGAAATAGTAAATAACATTTCAGGTAAATTAGGACTTGAAAAGAGCGATACTCAAAGAGTGGTAGAATCGTTTATGGAGGAGGTGATTAAATCATTAGTAGAAGGAGAAAATGTATACTTAAGAGGATTTGGTTCTTTTACTATTAAAACTAGAGCTGAAAAAACAGGTAGAAACATTACAAAAGGTACTTCTATCATTATCCCAGCACACAACGTTCCTACATTTAAACCAGCTAAGACTTTCATCGAAGATGTAAAGACTAGCGAAGCAAACGTAATCAAATAACAATAAAATAATTGTATCATGCCAAGCGGAAAAAAACGTAAAAGACATAAGGTAGCGACGCACAAACGCAAAAAACGTCGTCGTCTTAACAGACACAAAAAGAAAAAATAATTAGTAGCTAAGCTATTAATAATTTAGTCTTTTTACAAGATAGCACTTTTCAATGGAAATTTTGGAAAGTGCTTTTATCATTTTTAAAAACATAATTTTTTGATGAGTAAAGAATTAGTGATTTCAGCCTTAGCTGATCAAGTACGCATCGCAGTTTTAGATGAAGGTCGCTTGATGGAATTTCATCAAGATACTGCAAATGATGGCTTTGCAGTTGGCGACATTTACTTGGGTAAAATCAAAAAATTAGCTCCTAGTTTAAATGCAACCTTTGTTGACATTGGTTATTCGAAAGATGCATTTTTACATTATCATGACTTAGGTCCACAAATACGCTCGTCAAATGCATACAACAAAATTGTAGCAAATGGCACGTACAAAACCGAAAAATTGAAGAACTTCCGTATGGAAGAGCCGATAGACAAAGATGGACAAATTACAGAAATCTTTGCACCAGGTGATTCCGTTTTGGTTCAAATTACAAAAGAACCAATCCATACGAAAGGACCAAGAATTACTTCTGAAATTTCAATTGCTGGTCGATATTTAGTTTTAGTTCCATTTTCGGAACGTGTTTCGATTTCGCAAAAAATCAAACAAAAACCAGAACGCGATCGATTAATCAAAATTTTAGAAGGTTTAACACCAGAAGGCTTCGGAGTAATTATCAGAACAGTTGCCGAAGAGAAGAACGCAGAAGAATTACAAGCAGATTTGGCTTATTTGTTAAACAAATGGACTCAAATCTTCAAAAATCTTCAGAAAAAGAAAGCGCCAGCTAAAATTCTTAGCGAAATGGACAGAGCTTCTTCTATTTTGAGAGATAATTTTAATGATGATTTTATTAAAATTTCTGTTGATGATGACGAATTAGCAGACGAAATGCGCGAATATTTGGAAGTTATTGCACCAGATAAAATTAATTTGGTAAAAGAATACGACGATCCATTTGTTCCAATTTTCGAAAAGTTTAATGTCGAAAGACAAATAAAACAAGCTTTTGGTAAAACGGTAACTATTCCACAATCTAAAGGCGCTTACCTTGTGATTGAACATACAGAAGCGTTACATGTAATTGATGTGAATTCGGGGAATATTTCGCGAAATTCTAAAAATCAAGAAGATTCAGCTTTTGCGGTTAACAAAATTGCTGCTTCTGAGATTGCACGTCAGTTGCGTTTACGTGATATGGGAGGAATTGTTGTGGTCGATTTTATTGACATGACAGATGCAGAACATAAAAAAGAATTGTTTGAGCATTTGCGAGCTGAAATGGCGAAAGATAAAGCAAAACATAAGATTTTGCCACCAAGTAAATTTGGATTGATTCAGATAACAAGACAACGTGTTCGCCCAGAAGTGAACTTTATAACAACTGAAGAAAATCCGAACCAAGAATCGAATGAAGTTGAAGCACCTATCGTTACAATTGATAAAATTGAACAAGTGCTCTTGAATATCCTTGATAGAAAAGATAAGGATTTACGAAAAATGTCGTTGCACGTGCATCCTTTCGTAGCTGCTTATTTACAACATGGATTGCCAAGCATTCAGATGAAATGGTTTTTTAAGCATAAAAAGTGGATTAAGATTGTACCAAGAGATGCGTACAAATACTTACAATTTAATTTCTTGGACAAAGATCATAATACACTTTACAACGAATCAAATTAAGAAAAACCTCGCAATTGCGAGGTTTTTTGTTTTATATTCGTTACACAACAAAATACTATGAAAAAAATATTCCGAATTCTTCTCAAAACTTTAGAAGCTTTAGTTTTACTAATTGTGGTGTATTTACTTGCAGTAGTTTTGCTGCCATTAATTCCAGTAAACAAACAAAAAGAGAAGTCTAATGATCAAATCACAGCGTATATTTTGACAAATGGCGTACATACGGATATTGTGGTTCCAGTAAAATCTGAAACGATTGATTGGTCTACTTTTGTGCCTTTTTCGCATACAAAATCGAAAAAAGAATACAAATATATTGCCTTTGGTTGGGGAGATAAAGGCTTTTATTTGGATACACCAGAATGGAAAGATCTTAAATTTTCTACAGCTTTCAACGCTGCATTTTGGTTAGGAGATTCGGCGATGCATACTACTTTTTATGATAATATGACGATAGATGACGATTGTAAAAGAGTTGATTTGAGTGTAGAAGAGTATCAAAAATTAATTGTTTACATCAAGCAATCATTTGATTTGGATCAAAATAACAAAGTCGAATTAATAAAAACAGATGCTGTTTATGGAGATAGTGATTCGTTTTACGAAGCAAAAAGAAGTTATAGCTTATTTTTTACGTGTAATACGTGGGCTGCAAGCGCGTTGAAAGCAGCAAATAAAGAAGGATCATTGTGGACGGCAACACAACAAGGAATTTTTCGTCATTATGAATAAATTTTTTTAAATTTTTTCTAATTCATTTTCAAAGAGTTGCCTATTAATGCGACTTGTAGAACGAAAAAAAATACTTTTAAGATTTGGAAGTAATAAAATTTGCTCTATATTTGCAACACAATATCGATAACGATACTCCTCCTTAGCTCAGTTGGTTAGAGCATCTGACTGTTAATCAGAGGGTCCTTGGTTCGAGCCCAAGAGGAGGAGCAAAAAAGACAATCAATTTGATTGTCTTTTTTTATTTCACAAATATTTAACATTTCCTCACACAACCATTCACCTAACTTTTGCATCTTACTAATAGAAAAACAAATAAAATCAGATTAGTATGAAATTTAGAAAAGTATTTAGCGTTTTAGCATTATTAATGGTTATGGTAACATTCGCACAAAAAAATATGAAAATAGATTATTCAATGTATCCAAAAGCAAAAGATGGATATGAACAGAAAATTATCACTTTAAAACCACAAGCCAATGAAGAAAACTATTTAGTTGAAATATTTGCTGGGAAAAAAACAAAGGTTGATTCTTGTAATCAATTTTTCTTAAGTGGAAATTTTGATCAAAAAACTGTTGATGGTTGGGGTTATGATTATTTTAATTTCGAAACTGATGGAAATATAGCAGGAACTTTAATGGGATGTTTTGACAATAAATCTGTCGAAAAAATTGTACATGCTCAATCTTTGCAGACGCGTTACAATAGCAAATTACCAATCGTAGTTTACGTACCAAAAGGCTATACTTTAGAATATAGAATTTGGAAAGCAGATGAAAAACTTAACATAGTTAAGTAATATTTATAGTTGTTAATTGAAAAAGCTCGAGAAATTCTCGAGCTTTTATATTTTAATGAAATACCAATTGCGTAATCGTGTAAATAACCAAACCAACAAGTCCACCAACCAGCGTCCCGTTAATCCGAATAAATTGCAAATCTTTTCCAACTTCCAATTCTAGCTTTTCGCTCAATTCTTTTCCTTCCCATTTATCAACCGTATTACTAATCAAGCTTTCCATTTCTTTGACATTTCGTAAAATCATACGGTAAATAAAATGACGCACCCAACCATTAATTTTATCAATCATTTCTTGGTTATCGTTCAAATTTTCGGTTAACTTTTTAATGTTTTTCTTAATGTAAACTTGCATTGCAGAATTTTCATCATCAAAACTTTCGGTCAGATTTTGTTTAATCGCCAACCACAAATCCAAAGCATAATCATTCAATCGTTCTTTTGTGATAAAATCATCTCGAAGCGATTCTAACCTAAATTTCCAATCGGGAGATTCTTTTATATTCTGAATATTTTCTCGGATAATTCGTTCGATATTATGACGAACTGGATGTTCTTTATCTTCTTCAACCTCATCCAAAAAACTCACCACGCCTTCTACTACTCCTTTCGATATTTTTTTACCAGCAAAAAATGAAATCACAGGATGTTTTTCGTTTAATTTATCTTTAATAATCAAATCACTTTCTAAGATATATTCTTTCGCTTTTGGAATAATTGCTTCTAAAATTTCGTTGTGTTTTTCCTTTTCTAAAATATACTCTAAACTTGATGATACTAATTCAGGTAAATCAAACTGTTTTAAAATTTCATCACCTTTCAAGGTTATAAAATCAACGACATCTTTATCATCTAAGTCTTTGACAATTTTCTTGGAGAAATTAATCAACTCTTCTTGCAACATTTCTTGATTAGCAGGTTTATTCAACCAATCTGCTGCATATTTTACAACTTCTAATTTCTCGATATATGGACGAATTGTAGATGGCGTCAAAAAATTCTCAGTTACAAACTGTCCTAAATTATCTCCGATTGCATTTTTACTATTTTCGATCAGATTTGTATGCGGAATTTTAAGTCCAAGCGGATATTTGAACAAAGCTGTAACCGCAAACCAATCGGCAAGCGCACCAACCATCGCTGCTTCGGCAAATGCTTCCACATATCCGATCCATTTCACAGGTGAATGTTGACTTAGATAAACCATCAAAAAGTAAATAAAAGCCATCAAAATGAATAATCCTGTCGCAATAGCTTTATGTTTTTTGAGGTTTTGTATTTTCTGAAGTTCCGTCATAAAAGTGTTTTGAAAATTTGTTGCAAAAATTTAGCCAATCAAAAAAGCGGAGAATTCTCCGCTCAAATTTTTGTGTTTTTGATTTATTTACTTTCCTGAAAAACCAATAATGCAACATTTGCACTCGATAATAATCGTTGGCTATGATTGATTGTAAATAATCTTTCGAAAGACGATAATTCACGGTGAACAACACCTAAAACATCGATGTTGTTTTTTGTACAATAATTGATTAAACCATCTTCTACATCTTTACTCGGTTCAATTGTAATCATCGCTTCAGGATATTCTTCTTCCCATTCTTTTTTCACGCTTAACATTTGTGGAGTAATCGATTTATCATCAACATGTACAATGTTCAACAATTTATCGTAACGTTTTGTCACTTCTTCCATTTGCGATAAAGCTTTTGCTTCTTTTTGATTGAACAATGTAGCGTAAGCAAAATTTCTTTCTTCTTTAAATTTTACATTATTTGGAACAACCAACACAGGTGCAGGCGAATTGTTAATGACATTTACCGTGTTAGAACCAAAAAACTTTTTGCCTAAACTATTTTGTCCATTCGTTCCCATCACCACGTATTGTATATCTTCTTTGTTGATAATATCCAAAATCATCAACAACAAATCGCCAACAACCAAAGAACTCTCTATTTTAACGTGTTCAAGATTATTTTCTTTTGCAATATTCTTAAGTTTATTGATATAATTTTCGAAATTTTCTTCTGTAACTTCAAGATAATTTTTAAGATTTGATTGTACCGAGACTAACTTAATATTAGTTTTGAGAACTTTTGCAAGGTTTAACGCATACAAAAAAGCATTGTTCGCTGTTTCCGAAAAATCGGTTGGAAATAATATTTTAGCCATAATAATTAAATTCTAGAATAGATTGTTCTATAAATTTACAACTAAAATTTAGGTAAAGCCACAAAAAAAGTCTTGATTTCTCAAGACTTATCTATTTTTTAACCGTTTTTAATAACCAAAACGACGCAAATCATTCTCTTTGCTTCTCCAGTCTTTTCGCACTTTCACGAAAAGTTTCAAGAATACTTTTTTATCAAAGAATTTCTCTAACTCTTCTCTTGCTTCTTTTCCTACTTTCGATAAAGACTCTCCTTTATGTCCAATAATAATTCCTTTCTGAGAGTCACGCTCAACAAAAATTTCAGCTTCGATAGAAATTAAATTCAAATCTTCTTTGAAACGTTCTGTAACTACCTCAACAGAATATGGAATCTCTTTTTGATAGTTTAATAAAATCTTTTCGCGAATTACTTCATTTACAATAAAACGCTCCGAACGGTCTGTTAATTGATCTTCTGGATAATATTGCGGACCTTCTGGAATAATTGCTTTGATCTTATTAATCAACAAATCTACATTCACGTTTTCTTTTGCCGAAATAGGTAAAATCTCTGCTTTTGGTAATAATTCGTGCCAATATTCTACTGCTTCATTTAATCGATCTGGCGTAGCTGTATCAATTTTATTCAATAATAAAATAATTGGTGTAGATGTTTTTTGCAGACGTTCGAAAACTTGTTCATTTTTCAATCGTTTTTCTCCAATTTCTACAACATAAAGAATCACATCAGCATCCACCAACGATTCATTTACTGCATCCATCATTTTTGTTTGCAGTTCATAAGCAGGATCCAAAACACCAGGCGTATCCGAAAATACAATCTGATAATCTTCTCCCGTTAAAATACCTTTGATACGATGACGTGTAGTTTGCGCTTTGTGTGTTGCGATAACCAAACGCTCTTTCATCAACATATTCATCAAAGTAGATTTTCCAACATTTGGATTTCCTATGATATTTACAAAACCGGATTTAAATTTCTTTTCGTCTGACATTCTACAAATTTAGTGATTTTTATAATATTATTTCAGATTAATATGTTGAAGAAAAGATTAATATTCTAATGAAATTTTAATTTCATAAAATTGATTTTGGTCTGTATTTTGAATAATTCTAATTAAGTTCAAAAAAATATGACGAAAGTTATGGTTTATTGAAAAATATGATTAATTTCATACATGTGTTATGGAAGATTAAATTAACCAAAATTTAAAAAAATGATGAAAGCAGAACTTATCGAAAAAGAAGAAGTAAGAAACTATAAATTTTTAGACGCGCCAAAAGACGAAGTAACGGTAGAGGCAAACAAATTGAATGGCGCAGTAAGATTAGGAAACGAATTCAAATCGAAAGCATATATTACATTTCAAACAGATCAAGGTCCTAAAAAAATTGAGACAACTGTTTGGTCTGTTACGGATAAATTTCTACAAATTAAGAATGGAGTTTTGATTCCGTTAAAATCTTTAATTGATATTCAATACTAAAAATTGTTTATTGCTTAAATTAAAAAAGGGATACGACGATGTCGTATCCCTTTTTTAATTAATTATTTTTATTGGATTCTTTCAGCAATCTAATTAACTCTGCACGTATAGCAGCTTTATCATTACTTTTCGGAAAATCTCCGATAAAAAATGTTTGTTGCGGAACTTCATAAGGTTCTAATTCACTTTTTGGAATATCAACATGTTCTGCAAATCGACTTTCTATTACCAAAGAAATTACATCTTCTGTAGATCCTTTTTTCGGAAAAGCAATCACAATAAAGTTATAATCGATATATGGTTTTAATTTTTCTTCAATCAATTCTAAATTCACCACATCTTTCCTATTCAACTTACATTCATTTCCAGAAATCCATCTAAACTTTTTCTGATCATCCGAAACAACAGCCTGTCTATATAAATTTAGTGATTCTTTTTCGTAAGGCGAATTCAAGACTAAATTACCTTTTTCATCTTCCGAAAGTTCTATTTTATCTAAAACTGTATAATCTGTTTCATCTATTTTTTTTACTGCAATTGGAAATCCATTCGCGGTAAAAACTTGATAAAAACTGGTTTTCGTTTGATCATTCAATTTACTTTTCAAATCATTTGACAAATCATCACTTTCGATTGCAATTTTTTCGATTCTAGCCAAATCTTCAAAAGAATTTTCAATCTGTTTCTTTGTCAAATAAGCATAATTTAATGCGTATCCTATTTCGTCTTGACTTTCGTCTGTTAATGGAATCTTCACTTTATCCGAATCTTCATGACAATACAAATCAAAACCTCCTTCTATGGCTTGAACCAATGAAATTTCTCCTTCATTTTCTAAAACCGATGAACTTAAAAGTGTAGAATCTCCTTTTTTCAATCCTAAAAAATTGTTTAACGAATGAAACGTTTCATTCACAAATCGAGGATCAAAATTCGATACATAAACATTATCTTCTCTCGAATAATGAAAATTAACTTTTTCTTCTTTTGAATCGATCTTTTTCATCAAATCAAAAATATCATTTTGCCATTGAAAGGTATTTTTATCCTGAAATTCACTTAAAATCTCTGGAATGTTTTTATTGTTAAAATCTAACTTCATAATAATTACTTTTGTGTGTTTTTAATTTACTGATAATCAAACTAAATCAATAATTTTACCAAAAAACTCGATTAAAATGTTTTTTCAACTTTTTGTCAACAAAAGTTGAAAAAAGCAGTTTCAAAAATTGGTGATTTTATAAAATTTAATAGATAATTATTTATCTTAGCAAGATGAATCACAAAACAGATTTTTCGAATTTAAGATTTAAACGAAATCTAAATTCTAATCCATCACATATAGAGTCATTTGAATTAGATAGTTTACAAGTCAAAAGTGATTACAATTACGATGATGTAAAAAATCTGAAACAGATTAACTTTTTACCCGGAGTTGCCCCATATTTACGCGGTCCTTATACGACAATGTATGTTCGTCAACCTTGGACAATTCGCCAATATGCAGGTTTTTCTACTGCAGAAGAATCGAATGCTTTTTATAAAAGAAATTTAGCTGCTGGTCAGAAAGGGCTTTCTGTTGCCTTTGATTTGGCTACTCACCGCGGTTACGACTCAGATCATGAACGTGTTGTAGGAGATGTAGGTAAAGCTGGCGTTGCGATAGATTCTGTAGAAGATATGAAGATTTTGTTCAATGAAATTCCATTGGATAAAATTTCGGTTTCGATGACAATGAACGGAGCTGTTCTTCCTATTTTAGCTTTTTACATTGTAGCTGCAGAAGAACAAGGTGTTTCGCAAGATCAACTTTCTGGTACAATTCAGAATGATATTTTGAAAGAGTTTATGGTGCGTAATACATACATTTATCCGCCAACTCCTTCAATGAAAATTATTGCAGATATTTTCGAATATACTTCTCAAAAAATTCCTCGCTTCAATTCGATTTCTATTTCGGGTTATCACATGCAAGAAGCTGGAGCTACGCCTGTTTTGGAAATGGCTTATACTCTTGCAGATGGTTACGAATATGTAAAAACTGGTTTGGAAGCAGGATTGAAAGTTGATGATTTTGCTCCTCGTTTATCATTTTTCTGGGCGATTGGAATGAATTTCCCTCAAGAAATTGCAAAAATGAGAGCTGCTCGTATGTTATGGGCAAAATTGATGCAAGAATTTGAGCCTCAAAATAAAAAATCATTAATGTTGAGAACGCACTGTCAGACTTCTGGTTGGAGTTTAACAGAGCAAGAACCTTATAACAATATTGGTCGTACAGCGATAGAAGCGTTAGCTGCTGCTTTAGGAGGAACGCAGTCTTTGCATACCAATGCGTTGGACGAAGCAATTGCTTTGCCAACAGATTTCTCGGCTCGTATTGCGCGTAATACACAAATCATTTTACAAGAAGAAACTCAAATTTGTAGAACGGCTGATCCTTTTGGAGGAAGTTTTATGATTGAATCTTTGACAAATGAAATGGCAAATCAAGCGTGGGAATATATACAAGAAGTTCGCGAATTAGGTGGAATGACACAAGCAATTGAAGCTGGAATTCCAAAAATGCGTATTGAAGAAGCTGCTGCAAAAAAACAAGCCAAAATTGACTCTGGTGAAGTCGCAATTGTTGGTGTAAATGCTTATCGCTCGAAATTAGAACAACAAGAGTTCGAAATTTTAGAAGTTGACAACACTGCTGTTCGTCAAAAACAAATTGATCGATTAAATCAAATTAAAGCGGAGCGTAACAGCGAAGCTGTAAAAGATATTTTAGCACAATTAACAAAAGCTGCTGAAACAGGCGAAGGAAATTTATTAGAATTATCTATCGAAGCGGCTCGTCGTCGTGTTACTTTAGGTGAAATTTCTGATGCATTAGAAGCTGTTTTTGGTCGTCATAAAGCAATTACAAGAGGAATTCAAGGAGTTTATGCTATGGAAGCAGGTAAAATGAATAAATTTGAGGAAGCTCGTAATTTAGCTGACGAGTTTGCCGAAGAAGATGGACGCCGTCCTCGTATTATGGTAGCTAAAATGGGACAAGATGGTCACGATCGTGGTGCGAAAGTCGTTGCAACCTCTTTTGCGGATATGGGATTTGATGTGGATATTTCTCCATTGTTCCAGACGCCAGCAGAAGTTGCGAAACAAGCTGTAGAGAATGATGTTCATATTTTAGGAATTTCTTCTTTGGCTGCAGGACACAAAACGTTGGTTCCGGAAGTTGTAAAACAATTGAAAGAATTAGGTAGAGACGATGTTTATATCGTAGTCGGAGGTGTTATTCCGCGTCAAGATTATGATTATCTTTATCAAAATGGTGCAGATGCAATCTTTGGTCCAGGGACAAACTTGGCGGAATGTGCCTGCGAAATTTTAGAGAATTTATTGAAATCTTATAAATAAATCTATTTTAGTATGAGTATTCCTGTCTATTGACAGGAATATTTTTATATTTATACCACACAAACCTTAAAGCGAAATGAATAAAACTCTTCGAAATATTATCTTAATCATCTGTACAATTTTTATTATATGGTTTATTGGATACTTTCTGATTGGAGATTTTATCAGTTTAGAATTCGCGAATCATGATTTTGCGAAACTATTTCCAAAGCTTTTAACATTTGCTGCGGCAGTTAGTATTTATGTACTTTTTCTACTTTCTATCAAAAAGAAAGACGGATGGAGTTTTATGAATGTGATGAAATTTATCTTTGGAATTATCTTCGGATTTCTTCCACTTCTAACCTTCGAATATTATAGTATTGGAAGTTGTACAAATTGGAAAATTGATAAAAAAATTCAAAAAACGCTTTATAAATCCAATTCTTCTGATTCAGAAAAAATTGTTTTAATCGAAACATTTTGTCCTGAATCTAACCTAAAAACAACTCAGGTAAAGCGAATTGTAGAAATTACACCTCTTTTTATCACAACTTCTGAAATTGATCTAAATAAAATTTCGGATAAAAGTTGGAAAAAACTTTAATCAAAATTAAACTTTGCTCAAAATTTGATGTCTAACAGATGAAGAAACCAATTCATCTCATGACAAAATATATTCTATCATTTCTTTTTAGTTTGATTACAATTTTTTCTTTTGCACAAGAAAAAGTCACAATTACAGGAAAAGTAACGGATGTGCTTAATTTTCCTTTAACTGATTCTGAAGTTATTTTAGGCAACAAAGTCGATTCTGCACAAATTTCTACTACATCTACAAATGATGATGGTACGTTCAAAATTGAAGTTAATCTACAAGATAAACCTGTTTATTTAATCATTGATGATCCTTTAGAAGGCGTTTTCAAACAAAGTTTCGAATCCATCAAAAACAATATTGATCTTGGAATAATTATCATTAATCCGATGATTTATGATTTAGATGAGGTTGTGGTAACAAATGTGGAACCTATTGTTGTAAAACAAGATACAATCGAGTATAATGCTGATTCTTACAAAGTAAAACCGAATGCAAATTTGGAAGCTTTGTTGAGAGAATTACCAGGTTTTGAGATGGATGACAGCGGAAATATTACGGTAAATGGAAAAGATGTTAATGAGATTTTGATTGATGGTGAACCATTTTTTGGAACGGACGGAAAAGTTGCGTTAGAAAATTTACCTGTAGATATTATCAAAAAAATTCAGGTTTCGGATTATAAAACGAAAAATGAAAAATTCTCTGGGGAACGTTCGAAATCGAATAAGTCTTCGCTAAATATTACCTTGAAAGAAGATAAAAAAAAAGGTTATATGCTCAAAGCCACGGCGGGTTATGGAACGGATAATCATTACGAAGGCAATTTGATGGCGAACTATTTTAAAGATAAAAAGAAAATTAGTTTGATTGGTTCTTCGACAGATATTGCAGCTTCTGGAATGACAAGCGGTGAAGGTTCGCGTGGTCGTGGTGGAATGGGAAGAAGAGGTTCTGATGGTGTAATAACAAATACTTCAATTGGATTGAATTATAACGATCAATTAACTGATAATTTGAAAATTGGAGCTGATTATCGTTTGAATCATTCCTTTACGAAAAACGATCAATATCAACATGTAGAAAACTTTTCTCCAAAAAATATTTATACTTCTGATGCGAATTCTAAAACTAAAAGTGAAACGTATGGTCATAATTTTGGAACAAATTTAGAATGGACGAAAAACAATACAAAAATTTATTTTTATCCATCGTTTAGTAATTCTTCGTCTACAAATTCATCAATTTCGGATAGTAAAACATATTCAGATTTGGGTGATTTGAGAAATCAAATGAATCAAACTTCAAATGGAAAATCAAGCTCGAATACATTTAATACATTATTATCACTTAATCAGAAATTCAAAAATAAATCTTATTTAGACTTTAATTCAAGTATTTCGATTGGTAAAACAGATCGAAATTCGTTCATCAATTCGACAACTTTATATACAAATGATACTATTGCGGATATTTATAGAAACATCAATGAGAAAAATATTTCGAAAAATAATCAATACAATTTTGATGTAAAATATACGTATCCAATTACAGATTCTTTGAAAATCGCCGTTGGTTCTGCTTATAATTTAACCGATTCTGAAACCAATAATAGAACGTGGAATTATAATGATGTAACGGGAGAATATGACAATTTGAACAATGATTTGACGCGTTTTTATTCAACCAAATTGAATGAATTTAATCCGTATGCTCAATTATTATTGAACAAAAATAAAATTTCGGCAACAGTTCGTTTTGGAGCAAACATCTACAATCAACAAAATTTTGGAACGTTTAAAGCAGATGATTACAGCTCAACTCAGAACAAAACTTTACCAGATATTTCGGGAAATATTCGTTATCAAAACGGAAACAACTCACTTTCCTTAATGTATAATTATCAGACAAGTTTGGCTTCGACATCACAAGTTTTACCAATTTTAGACGAAACTGATCCGTTAGATGTTTTCAAAGGTAATCCAGATCTTGATCCCAATAAAGCACATCGAATCAATTTGATGTTTAGCAATTTCGATCGTAAAACTCGTCAAGGATTTAATGCTAACTTAGGTTATACGTACAACGAATCAAATATTGTGAATTACACAGAAATGGATTATTCGATTTATAAACGAACAACAACATATGAAAATGTAAAAGGAAATTATCGTCTGAATGGTAACTTTTTCTTTAATAAACAATATCAAAAAGGGATCAATAAATTTAGAGTAAATGTAGGAATGTCGGCGAGTTATGCTTTAACGCAAGGTTTTAGAGATGCGGTGAAATATGAGCAATACAATACAACTTTATCACCTACATTGAGATTAAACTGGGATTATGGTGATTATTTAACGATTTCACCTTCTTATCGTTTGAACTTCACAAATTCTAAATATGTCAATTACTCAATTGATAATCAAAATAATATTACGCACAATTTCGGAATTAAAACTATTTCTACTTTTCCTAAAAATTTGACTTGGACAAATGATTTCAGTTACAATTATAACTCGAGAATGGCAGCAGGTTTCAAGCGTGATTTCTTTTTGTGGAATACAAGTTTGATGTATCGTTTCTTCGATGATAAATTGGAGGCTGGTGTTAAAGTTTACGATTTATTGAATCAAAATAACAGTTATACGCGTACAATTACAGCGGAATCAACAATCGATCAACGCAATAATATTCTGACTCGTTTTGTGATGTTCTCGTTAACATTCAACTTAAATCAGTTTGGTGGAAAATCTACAAAAGGTGGAGACGGAGACCGACCAAGAGAAGGCGGAATGCGAAGAATGTAAATGCAGTAGTAAAATAACAAAAAAACGGCTCAATTTTGAACCGTTTTTTTTGTTAATTATCTTTATCAACTCCTGTTTTTTTCTTGTATTTTTTGATAATATTCTTCTTCTACTTTATCAAATTCTGATATCGAAATTACTTTTCCTTTCGTGGGTTTTGTTTTGTCATGTTGAATTTATTTCAAAATCGAATATTGTTTATGATGAGAATGTGAAACGAATTCAGATTGATATACGAATAATTTATTCTAAAATATATTTCAATTTATAGCCAAACATTCCACGATCTTTGATCATGTCAGCAACACCTTCTGGACATTCATTTTCCCAATCTTGCTCAGCATTTGCAATTTTTTCTAAAATTCGACGCGAATAAGAATCTAAATAACCTCTGTTGTAATTCAAAATATCTTGAATTCTTCCATTATACAAGAAATATTTGTACAATTCGTGTACGCTATCACTTACTTGTAGATTTTTCGACGTCAACAAAATATCTTTTTCTTTGTCTAAATATGGATACAAATAAACTTTTACATTTTTCTTGAATAATTTTCCGAAAGCTTCCATGATTCCGCCAGGTAAATCGGCATAATATTGCTCATTGAAAATTTCGACCAAATTATTAACACCCATCGCTAAACCAACTTTGGTTTGATTTCGAGTAAATTTCGAGAAATAATCAACTAATTTATAATATTCAGAAAAGTTAGAAATGATAACATTGTAACCTAAACTACCAATAATATCAGCGCGATCTAAAAAATCTCGTTCATTCAATTCGCCTTCAAAACCAGAAGCAATCAAGTTAGAAAGCGTAATCTCAAATAAAATTTCGGTATTATCTGTTCTAACATCATCTTCTTGTTTGAAAATTTCTAAACCACCTTTGAACATATCCATATTTACATTCATAAAAGGACGGAAAGAGCCACGAACAGCGAAGATATTTTTCTTGTATAATAAATCGGCAGGTAAAATATTTTTTCCTTGTGGATTGAAAACCGCAACATCAGTCATTCCATTTTTAACCAATTGAAGCGACATCAAACGATTATCAACATATTTGAATTGTGGTCCACGGAAATTAATCATGTCAATTTCTAATTGATCTTTATCCAACGTATCGTATAAAGATTTTATTAATTTTCGGGGATTATCGTAGTAATAATAAGCGCCATAAATCAAATTAACACCCAAAACACCTAAAGTTTCTTGTTGCAATTGAGCCGTATTTTCTTTGAATTTTACATGAAAAATAATCTCGTTTGCTTTTTCATCTTCTGCATTTAACTTGAAACGTAAACCTATCCAACCTTGACCTTCATTTTTCTTTGAATAATCAATTGTTGTTACCGTATTTGCGTAGGTGAAAAATGCTTTTTCTTTGTAGTGATCGTGGACTAGACGCTCTTTCATCAATTCCATCTCATGATCCAACATTTTTTTAAGGCGAGCTTGTGTCACATAACGACGATTTTCTTCTACACCATATATAGAATCGGACATTTCTTTGTCATAAGCACTCATCGCTTTTGCAACAGTACCCGAAGCAGCACCTGCGCGATAAAAAAAACGAACGGTTTCTTGACCTGCTCCAATTTCTGCAAAAGAACCGTATATTTTCGGATTCAAATTGATCTCTAAAGCTTTTTGTTTAGGAGTAAGAACTTGTTCTAATGCCATATTTTAATTTCAAATAGTTTGTGGTAAATTTACCAAATCATTATGGCTAAATCAAATATAAAAATACATTTTTTAGGAACAGGGACTTCACAAGGAATTCCGATTATTGGTAGCGATCATCCGGTATGTTTGTCAACAAATCAAAAAGATAAACGTTTGCGTTCTTCTTTGTTGTTAGAAAAGGATGGAAAGATTATTACGATAGATAGTGGACCAGATTTTAGACAACAAATGTTACGTTATAATGCGCATAGATTGGACGGAATCCTGTATACACACGAGCATAATGACCATGTTTTAGGATTGGATGATATTCGCCCGTTGGTTTTCAAATCTGGAGAAGATATGAATGTCTATGGTTTGAAACGAGTGTTGGATGAATTACATAATCGATTTCCATATATGTTTGCTGAACATAAATATCCTGGAGTGCCAACGGTGATAGAGAATGTTGTGGAAGATGAAAAATTTTTGGTTGTTGGATTTACGATTGAACCAATAAAAGTTTTGCATGGACCTTTGCCTATTTTGGGTTATTTGATTGATGATAAAATTGCTTATTTGACAGATGTAAAAACAATTCCGACAGAATCGCTTGAGAAATTACGTGGAGTAGAAGTTTTAATCATTAGTGCGCCACGAGTAGAACAAGAACATTTTTCGCATATATTATTAGATGAAGCCATACGATACTCGGATTTGATAGGTGCAAAGCAGACATATTTTACACATATTTCGCATCATTTGGGATTTCATGATGAAGTAGAGGAAAAATTACCAGAAGGTAAACATTTGGCTTACGATACGTTAGAAATAATTCTGTAAAAAGTTTAAAAAATAGTTGGAAAAATAAATAAACTAACATTATATTTGCAGTCCATAAAGGCTCGGATGGCGGAATTGGTAGACGCGCACGACTCAAACTCGTGTTCCTTTGGAGTGTGGGTTCGATTCCCACTCCGAGTACTAAGCAAAAGCTCGAAACATTAGTTTCGAGCTTTTTTTATTTACATTCTCCTTTTTGTATAATTTTTACTTCAAATTTTCGGGCTCTATCATCTATAAAAGTAACTTCGTTTTCATAAAATTCAGGAAGTTTGTAATGCGTATTATCCAGCCAACCACCATTTGGCCAATCAATTTTATGCAGATAATTATTTTTCGTTGTTATAGTTACTCGATATGTCTTTGTTGACTTATTCGTTTTAACCTTGACATTTGCGCAATATTTTCCATCTTCAATGTGATCATTTATATTATGAAAATCTGAAGATGAGGAACAACTATAAATAATAGTAAAGCAAAAAAGTAAAAGTATATTTTTCATCATCTTTTTATTTAATCTTCGCTTAACAATCTATTGATATTCTGTTAAGCTTTGAATTTAATTTGCTGCATACATTTGCAGTAACAAAATCCTCATGTGTTAATTTATATCATTTCTCAAAATTACTTCTCTTTTCGGGAAGTTTTTTTGTTTTTATTAAGAAATCAGATTAAAATGTAACGTACTATACGCCTAATTTTTAAGTATAATACATATTGAAATTTTATTAATAATCAGTCGTTTATAAGTGTTTTATTTTTAATAAAGATTTAACTTCTTGAGTTTTATATTAACGTTAGGTGGCATAGTAGTTGTCATTTTATTCACTTTTTAATTAAAACTTAAAATTACTCAGATGACTAATATAGATTCAAAAAAAAATCTGGCAAACACGATTTTGTTATCCACCACGGAGCCTAAAACAGTGTTAAAGGTTATTCGATCGGATGAACATGAAAAAAAGTCTTTAAGAAATAAATTCATAGAGAGAATTTCTAAAAACTGTCTTACAAAGAAAGATTATCTAGTAATTGCTACAACTTTTGTGATTATGCTAACTTCTATTCTTTTTTTGTTTATTTATAAAAGTGAATTTCTACAATGGCATAGCACTAAATTATCTACCTGGTGGGGTGTTATTATTTATAGCCTTGGATTGGCACTTCTTATTCTTAAAACTTCTTTTCTTTTTTATTTAGGCTATTTATTCATAAAATATAAACCGGTCAAAAATGTTGCTGATGTAGATTTACCAACTTGTACCATTATTGTTCCGGCGTATAATGAAGGAAAATTAGTATATGATACTTTGTTAAGTTTAGCTGATAGTAATTATCCATCCGAAAAATTACAGATCTTAGCCGTTGACGATGGGAGTAAAGATGATACATGGAAATGGCTTCTTGAAGCGAAGAAAGTATTAGGAGATCGCGTTACACTTTTTCAACAGCCAAAAAATATGGGAAAACGTCATGCATTATATAAAGGATTCAAAATTGGAAAAGGGGAAGTTTTTGTGACGGTTGATAGTGATTCTATTGTAGATGAATCTACGCTTAGAAACTTGTTAAGCCCTTTTGTAGTGAATGAAAATTGTGGTGCTGTCGCTGGCAATGTTCGTGTATTGAATAAAGAAAAAGGTTTGATTCCAAAAATGTTGAGTGTTAGTTTTACATTTAGTTTCGAGTTTGTGCGATCTGCTCAAAGTGTGTTAGGTTCTGTGTTTTGTACACCTGGAGCTTTAGCAGCTTACAGAAAAGATGTTGTACATAATTGTTTGGAAGAATGGATAAATCAATCTTTTTTAGGGCAACCAAGTACAATCGGGGAGGATAGAGCTTTGACAAATATGATTTTGAAACAAGGTAAACATGTCTATTTTCAGAAAAATGCAATGGTTTATACCAATACTCCAGAGCGTTATAAGAATTTATACAAAATGTTTATTCGTTGGGAGAGAAGTAATGTTCGTGAGAATATTATGATGACAAAATTTGCTTTCACCAACTTTAGAGAAGGTTCTACAGTAGGAACTCGTATAATTCTGATGATGCAATGGATAAAATTAATCATGGCAATTCCATTATTTTTAATTTTAATCTTTTTTGTCGCAACACATCCAATTTTATTCATCACAAGTACATTGTCTGGCGTTTTAGTTTTTTCAAGTATTCAGATGATTTTTTATGCAAAAAAATACAATTTTAAAGAAGCTTTATTAGCATACGTTTACAGTATTTTCTATATGTTCACGCTTTTTTGGATTACGCCTTATGCCATTGTAACAGCAGGAAGAAGTGGTTGGTTAACGAGAGAATTACCTCAGGCAACTTAAAATTTTAAATATTAATTCATACAAAAACTTCTCTCATTGGGAAGTTTTTTTGTTTTTACATAAAAAGTAAAAGACTAACAGCCATTACAAACATTCCGATTACAATTCCGTAAGTTGATAATTTTTTTCCAGCGTATTCGTTTGCGGTCGGAATTAATTCATTAATCGAAATATAAACCATCATACCTGCGACACTTGCGAAGATTGCTCCGAAAATTGATTCATCAAAAAATTGTAACAATACAAAATAGCCAATTAATGCGCCAATAGGTTCTGTTAATCCTGATAAAAAGGAATATAGAAATGCTTTTTTTCTATTCTTTGTAGCGTAATAGATTGGTATAGCAACGGCGATTCCTTCTGGAATATTATGAATAGCAATAGCTGAAGCTATAGAAATTCCGTAAGTTGGATTTTCTAATGCTGACAAAAAAGTTGCTAATCCTTCAGGGAAATTATGAATTGATAAAGCTAAAGCAGAAAACAAACCCAAACGCAATAATTTCTGATCGTTTGTCTCTGTTTTATTTTCATCGCAATGATGATGAGGCAATATTTTATCGATTAAAATAATGATTAAAATTCCTGCAAAAAATCCCAATAATGTATAAGTGTAACCTAATTTTTCTCCAAAAACACTTGATAATGATAATTTAGCTTTTGTTAAAATTTCTACAAAAGAGACATAAAGCATTACACCAGCAGAAATTCCCAACATTACGCCTAAGAATTTTGGATTGAATTTTTTGTATAATAAACATAAAATACTTCCTATTCCAGTGCTAATTCCGGCAAGAAAGGTTAAACTAAAAGCAAATATTAACGGATTTGAAAACATTAATTTTAATAATTAAGTTAGATTAATCTAACAAATATAATCTTTTCATTGTTTTGAACCAAGATAAATTAAGAAACCAACAAATTTCAATGTAATTTATCAGTTGTTGTAAATTATGAAAAGGATAAACTTATTTTTGTTGTATTAGTTTTTATTCAGATGGAACTTTTAGACGAAAATATTCAAAGCGATGTGTATCGCTCAATGCTCGAAATGATTGCCAAATTGGGACTTTCGAGTTATTCTACCACAATAATGACAACAATTGTTCTATCAATTTTGTTAGTTATTATATTGTATGCGATCGATTTTTTATTGCGAAAAGTGCTATTACTTGTTTTAACAAACTTTATTGCAAAAAGTAAAACAAAGATTGACGATTTATTAATCAAGAACAGGGTTTTACAATTCGCAACACATATTGTTCCTGTAATTGTCGCCAAAGAAGCGATCCCACTTATCTTCAAAGGATTTCCTAATTGGATCAAAATTGCGATGCAAATTACAGATATTGCATTGGTAATTGCTGTTGGATTGTTGTTTAATGCAATTTTTAAAACGTTCAGGGATTTTCTTCGAGGTAATAAATCTTTTTCGGATAAACCAATTGATAGTTATCTGCAAGTGATGAATATTTTAGTTTTCTTTGTTTGCGGAATTCTAATTTTTTCGATTGCGACAGGAAAATCGCCTATTACATTTTTGGTTTCTTTGGGAGCGGCTTCGGCGGTTTTGATGTTGGTTTTTAAAGATTCAATATTAGGTTTTGTGGCGAGTATTCAGGTTTCGATGAATGATATGGTGCGCGTTGGAGATTGGATTGAAATGACAAAATATGGCGCAGACGGAAATGTTACCGAGATTAATTTAGGAACGGTAAAAGTTCAGAATTTTGATAAAACAATTACAACAATTCCGACGTATGCCTTGGTTTCAGATTCGTTTCGTAATTATCGCGGTATGCAAAATGCTGGTGGACGCCGCATTAAACGTTCGATAAATATTAAAATGAATTCGATTCGATTTTTGACAGAAGAAGAAATTGAAGAATTAAAAAAAATCCGCATGTTACACGATTTTATTGTGGATAGAACGAATGAAATCAATCAATATAATGTATCGAATAAAGTTGATCCAACGATTTTGGCGAATGGAAGACGAATGACAAATATTGGTCTTTTTCGACAATATATCAAGACATATACCTATAATAGTCCAAAAATTAGAACAGATTTGATGTTCGAGGTTCGGCAACTTCAACCAACCGAACACGGTTTGCCAATTGAGTTATTTATGTTTACAAATACAACGGTTTGGAACGAATATGAAGTGATTATGGCTGATATTTTCGATCATATTATTGCGGTTGTTCCATATTTCCATTTAGAAATTTTCGAGTTACCTTCTTCGGATAATATGCGTGTCATTGCTGAAGCATTGAGAAGAAATAATTAACAAAGAAGTTGAACATTATTGTTCAGCTTCTTTGTTTTCGCTCGGTTTTTCCATCAAATTAACCATCAAATTTTTTAGTTTTTGATACATAAAAGAAGTTAATAAGATTAAAATTCCTAAAACAATAAAAGATATTATTCTGAAAATATTGCTCATTTCCCAAACATCTACGAAATATAATTTTAGAATAATCAATCCAAATAATATAATTCCAACAATAGGAAAACCTTTCAATTGTTTTCTTAATCCGAAATAAATCAATACAAATCCTAAAACTGCCCAAATAATTGGTAATAATATCATTCGGAAAATATCGGCTTGATGCGAGAAATTAGAAGAGCTTTCGTCAAGTGTTATCAACATAAAACCATTGTATTTCTCGAAACTAATCACATAAACCAAGACAAGCATGCTGATGATTTGTTTTGCTTTGGAGCTTTGGAAATCGCTACTTTTCACAACTAAATAAATAATATAAGCGGTTGGAATGAGATAACTCAAATAAAGAAAATAACTACCGATGTTATAATTTGTTTTGTTTGGTAATAATGGAATTTCGGCAAACATTGGTAAAAATAGAATGCAAAAAGCCGCAGAAATTTGTAAAACAAATTGCAAGGTATTTCCTAAATTTAGTTTTTCGCGTAGCGTTAAAATAAAAGCAATAAAGAATAATGTATAAATCAATACATAACTTACAATCATCATAAAGTTGAAATAAGGTTCGATCTGATAAATTAATTCGAACAAAATTCCTGTGTACATCAATAAAAGTGATGTTGATATGAAGATAAATTTGGAATGATTGAGCTTGAAACCTAAAAATTGTTCTTCGGTTTCGAAATCTTTCATCAAATAAATATTGACAACAGAACAAATTAATGCAATAAAACTTGTAATGAAAACGTGATTGAAAATTACCACTAAATGTTTTTTAATATCAATATAATCAAACCAATTGACGCATAAAGCAATCAATAAAAATGGAAACATCGTAATGAAAAAGACTTTGAAAATATTTTCTTTACTTTTTTTCCAAAGAAATAGTAATAAAGTTGATTCAATCGCGAAACAAATCGAAACGACATTTGCTTTAAATTGTATTGCAATTGCAGTTGTGATAAGCGCAATGCTCAAACCGATTAAGGTATTTTGTAATAAATTATTTTTAGATGTTTTGTAGATGTATAATGCACCGAAAGCGGTTATCAATCCAAATAAGAAAGCTATTAAACCATTGTTATTTCCAACAATAAAATAATAAACTGAAGAAATTAAAACGGTTGATAAAATGGTATTGAAAATTAGTAAAAGGCAATTCCAAACCGAAAATTCTCCTTTTTTGACGTAGTTAATTAAACTTGTAATAGTGAAAATAACGTAAAGCAAGCCAAAGAAAAGATATTGCGTTGAGATTTTAGAATTGTCGATCCATGCGATACTATATATAAAGGTAAAGCCAAATGCGATAAACGAAATAACTTGCCAATCTTTTCGCCAAGCCATGTACAGCATACTCAAGTTTAGAATCGTTAAATAACCAAACAGAAATACAAAATTGCTTTCGCCTGTACTAATCATCAATGGAGCGATAAAACCACCAATAATCGAAAAAATGGCTAAAACTTGTCGATTATATAACATTGCCATCACGATAGAAAAAATAGTCACAATTGTTAATAACCCAAAAGTGGTATTTTGAGAAAGTAAATGATATTCTCGGAAGGCAATGGTTAAGGTGAAATATAAAACGGTTAATCCGCCACCAATTAAAATGGAAGAAAAGATTTCAAAATTTTTCCGAATAAAATGAGCAATTCCAATAATTCCTAAACCAACTCCAATTCCAATCATCACGCGAAAAGTTTCGTTAATCCAATTTTGATCAATTGCATATTTTACGAAGTAAGCAATTCCTAGAACTAAGGTTACAATTCCGAAAATCGTCAAGAAATTGTCTTTGATAAATGCAATTGCGCTGTTGAGATTTTTATCAAAACTGATTTCAGTTGTTTGTTTTGGTGGAATTTTGTCAAAAATACCTTTTGGCATTTCAACTTTATGATAGGAAACAACTTCTGGTTGAGGTTCAATTTTTTTCTCTTCAACTATTTTTGGTTGCTCAACAATTGGTTTTGATTCAGTTTTAATTTCTTTCGCATCCAATTGCTCTTGCAAATATTTTAGCTTAGTTTCTTGATAATCAAGTTGTTTTTTTAGTTGCGAAACTTTATTAAACAAAATCACAATCAATACGAATATAATAATGGCAATTAAAAATTCCATAAAGTGTTTTTTAGGTAAATTGAAGTTAAGCTTTTTTTCAGAAAGCCTAAAATTTTGTTTCATACATACCAAAATCATTCTGTTTTCGTTATTCTACAAAATCTTTATTTTTGCTAAATGTTTAAAAAGCTAAGTACATTATTGTTTATCGCGCTATCGACTTCGATTTTTGCGCAAGATGGAACGCGTGTTTACGAGTTTTTGAACATTACAACTTCTCCACGTCAAGCGGCTTTGGGAGGAAATGCAGCAACTTCTTGGGATGCTGATCCCAATTCTGCTTTATGGAATCCAGCCTTGATGAATCGAGAAATGCATGGTCAATTCGGAATCAATTACGTCAATTATATTGCGGATGTAGATTTTGGAACATTTTCGACGGTTTATGAAACCGATAAAGAAAACTTTATTTCTGTTCATGGTCAATATGTTGATTACGGAAAATTAATTGGAACTGACGAAAATGGAAATGTGACAGGGAATTTCAAAGCAAATGATGCCGCAATTACAGTTGGTTATGCACGTGTTTTGGGCGATTATTGGACAGTTGGAGCAAATTTAAAATACATCAATTCTACTATCGAATCATATAAATCTTCGGCAATTGCTGGAGATGTTGGTCTTTCGTACCACGATTTCGATAAAAATATCAATGTTTCGCTGGTTGTGCGTAATATCGGTCAACAAATTCAAACGTATAATGGCAAAAAAGAAGATATGCCAACGCAAGTTAATTTGGGAATTTCGCATCGATTGGAGCATGTTCCGTTAGAATTTACGTTTTCTTTGCACGATTTACAGAAGTTTGATATTTCTCAACCTTATAATAAAAACGGACAGGAAGTTTCTGCTGGAAGAAAAATGATTGATCATATTTCGGTTGGAGCAGAGCTATTTCCAGAATCTGACGTTAATATGCGTTTAGGATATAATTTCAAACGTGGAAATGAATTAGCAGCCGAAGGAATTCGCTCTTTATCTGGTTTAACGTATGGTTTTGGAATCCGTATAAATGCTTTTCGATTTGAGTTTAGTCATGCGAATTACCACAAATCTGGAGGTTCTAATCACTTTGGTTTAATTCTCAATTTAGACCGAATTATTCAAGGCCGAGATTATTGGAGAAGTAATCCTTGGTTATAAAAACTTTTCAAACAACTATAAAATCTTATCTTTGTCTTCAATTCTATATAGATGAAAGAAAATTTAATTATTGCAATCGACGGATATTCTTCTACAGGAAAAAGTTCGATGTCAAAAATTATTGCAAAAAATCTTGGTTATACACATATTGATAGTGGTGCAATGTATCGTGCTGTGACTTTGTATGCGTTTAAACATCAGTATATTGTCGATAATAAAATTGATGAACATGCATTAATAACCAATTTATCTGATATCAAGATAGAATTTAAACAAGATATTATAACTCAAAAGAATCTTAGCTTTTTGAATGGTGAAAATGTAGAAGCTGATATTCGTACGATGGAAGTTTCTAAAATGGTTAGTCCAATTTCTGAGATTCCTGCTGTTCGCGATTATTGTGTATCGCTTCAACAGCAAATGGGAAAAAAAGGAGGTATTGTGATGGATGGTCGCGATATTGGAACAACAGTTTTTCCTAATGCAGATATCAAAATTTTTGTCACCGCTTCACCAGAAGTTCGTGCGCAACGTCGCTTTTTAGAATATCAACAACAAGGGAAAAATATTTCTTTGGATGAGGTGTTGAAAAATGTGAACGAAAGAGATTATATCGATTCTCATCGCGCATATTCTCCACTTCGTAAAGCTGATGACGCAATAGAAGTCGATAATTCGAACATGAATTTAGAAGAAACGGTGAATAAAGTGATGGAGATTATTAATTCTAAAAAATAGAATCCTCTGTTGCGGTTGTAAATTCTTCCAAAAATTTCATTCCTCGATAGGAGTTTCCTTTTAAGTTTAATTTAGGGCTCCAAACTGAAACAATGTAATATTTGGGCATAATTGCAACAATTCCTCCGCCAACACCACTTTTTCCTGGTAATCCAACTCGAAAAGCAAATTCGCCAGATTCATCATAGAAACCGCAAGTTTGCATAATAGCGTTGATTCTTTTTGTTTGACTAATGTTGAAAACTTGATAATCATCAAACAAGTTTTTTCCTTTATTGGCCAAAAAAGAAAAAGTTTTACTCAATTCCATACACGACATTTCAATCGAGCAGATATAAACATACAAATCTAGAACTTCGTCAGGAGAATTATGAATGTTGCCCAATGATTTGATAAAATTTGTCAAAGCTGCATTACGATAAGCGGTAGAAAATTCACTTTTTGCAATTTTATCAGAATATTGAATAGAATAATTACCAGAAACCTTTTTAATAAAATCCAAAAAATATGCTTTCGGATCATCACAAATATCAATTAAGATGTCGCAAACCACTAAAGCACCTGAATTAATAAATGGATTTCTAGGAATTCCTTTGTCAGTTTCTAATTGCAACAATGAATTAAAAGGCGTTCCCGAAGGTTCTACATCAACTCTTTCCCAAATTTTCTCGCCAATTTCTCTATAAACTAAAGCCAAAAGCAACACTTTTGAAATACTTTGAATCGAGAATTTTTCTTCACAATCACCAAATCCAAATTGAAGTTGATCCGTAAACAATAAAGAAACTCCAAATTTCTTGCCGTCTATTTTAGATAATTCTGGTATATAGTTAGCTGTTTCACCTAAATTCTCTTCTTCAATTACTTTTAGGTAAATCTTATTTATTATCTCAAAATATTCTTTTTCTTTCGAAATCATCGCGCATATTATATATATAGTACGAATGTAAATCTTTTTTACACGTTAAACAAAATTAGAAGTTTATTTATTTTTTTAATTAAATGTATCCCGTTTCACGGAATTCCTCCTGAGTAGTTCCTTCAAAAGTATCCATTTTACTTTTCTATTGTTCAAGAAAAGCAAAACGTTTAATCATTTTTTGCGCTAAAAATGGGCTTTTCCCGCCTGAAATCACCAATCTCACTTCTCACATCTAAAAAAAACAAAAAATATTTCCCATCGTACCAGCAACTTAAGAGAAGAATGTAAAATAA
>NZ_JACAGG010000030.1:0-37826 GCF_030324375.1 Empedobacter sp. R132-2 | reverse complement strand
ATATTTGAAAAAAGGGTTCAACTATAAAAAAGTCAAACCCACCTGAAATATATTTACACAAAATTTTGGACAGTGTCATTTAATTAAATCTATAGTTTCTATTTTATAACCATCATAAAATATTCTATAATTATTTAATTTGTTTTTAATAATCCATTTAACATCATTCAAAACAAAATTATCTTCTAAAGCTCTAATAATATATCTATCATCAATATAAATTTCTAAAAATTTATCATCAAATAGTTTAACATTCGAAATATCCAATGACACTAACTCAAATAATTCATTATTATCAATATTAAAATTTGTAATCTTATTAAATATTTTACATCCAGATACAAATTCTATTATTACTTCAACAATTTTATCATAATAAATTGATTTATTACTAATTGAAAACTTAAACGATAAAATACCCGAATATTCAATTGAATACAAACTTGCATTCAATAATAATTTATTTAGTGTATATTCTATTTCTTCATTCATTATTAAATTAGTTTTCGTTTTTATAATGGTTTAAATGAAATGGTATCACTCCTTTTTTAATCAGTTCGGATTTTATTTTATCTGCGTAATTATTCGCAAACTTTTCCTTTTCCTTTTTCGGAAGATTTACATGAATATCATTTCGTCTCTCCCATTCATCAAATTCTTCATCCTCATGACCTGGTTTTTCTACTTGTTCTAAATAATGCACATAATGACCAAATTCGTGTAGTAATGTTCTATATAACTGTGTATTTCTTGCAAATTCAGGTTCTATTTTAGATGTAAAATATTTATTACTTTCTTCAAATATATGTCCATCATTTTTAAGTATTTCGAATTCTTTTCGTTCATCAACTGATAGCTTTTTACTCCAAATTAATTGTGAATCTTTATCTATAGATTCTAAAATAATAGCAGGAAAATCTTCTTTCTCGAATTCGTATAAATAAACTAATCTTCCCCAAACACTCGAAATAATTTGCTCCTTTCGCTTTGGTTGTCTCAAAACTATAAATTTTAATTCTCCATAATCCTCAACAGGTATATTTGAAATAATTTTTACAATATCATTTATTGAACATGCGTGAACAGAATTTAGTCTTGTATCTTCCACTACAAACACAAATTCATGATTATTAATAATTCTACTCTCTTTTTTATAAGTTGTTAGTTTTTCATAAAAAGATTGGTAACTACCATATGGAGTAGAAATCGTCAACTTATTATTCTTACTAAAACCCTGTTTGGCAGTACCTATATTTCTATTTCTTCTTGAAGGATTAAACAAATTACTTCTTTGTTAATAAAGTTAAACCATTTCACAAAATAAACTACATTTTCCATGTAATACACTAAGCTAACTACCTAATTTACTCAGCAAACTTACTTAAACACTTAGCTGACGACGTTCTGAACCTAGTCAGCTTCCAAATTTACTAAGTTGACGGTCTCTTTTACCAAGCTGGCTTGGTTACGAACCAAGAAAACGAGGTAACCTAACCCCAAATTTGACGTTCCTGACATTGTCAGCTAAGTTCTGGACGTAATCAACTAGGTATAAAACCTCATCAGCTTACTAAAATACAAAGCTAGCTTACTTCGGAACGTAATCAGCTTGCTTCAGAACCACGTCGACTACGTTCGGGACGTGGTCAGCTACGTTTGAAACGTAGTCAAGATCCATTAAAATCGCTCGAATTGACAAATTTTCACATCAACACATTAGCTCATTTTCAAATTATCCTTTCTTCGGCAACTCTTTCAAGAAATTATATCTTTTTTGAACAAAATCCATCATACAATAAAAATGATTCAAACCATTTGTTACCATCAACAATTGAGAACCTAACACAATGTTGTAACGCGCTATTTGATCAAAAGTTGCTTGCGAAATTGCAATATTCGGCGCTTTACATTCCACCATAATAAATGGTTTTTCTTGCTGATAAACGACAATATCTGCACGTTTTCGCATTCCTGTAATATCAATTGCAACTTCCAACGCAATCGCCGAAGTTGAATAACCCAAATCGTTGATTAAATAATTCAGAACGTGTTGCCTAACCCATTCTTCGGGCGTATAGACCAACCATTTTTTTCGAATCAAACAAAAGATATACAATTTATCTTGGGCTTGTTTCAATCTTATTTGGTATTTTTCGGAAAAATTTAATTGTACTAATTCAGTCATTGTATGAGTCCTGTAGAATCTTTGATCAAAGATATAAAAAACAAAAACTATAAACCGATTTACTTCTTGGCGGGCGACGAGCCGTTTTTCATCGATCAGGTAACTGATTTGTTGGAAGCAAATATTTTAACAGAAGAAGAAAAAGGTTTTAACCAAACAATAGTTTATGGACAAGATGTAGAAGTTGGACAATTGATTGGAATGGCGCGTCAATACCCGATGGGTGCAGAAAAATCTGTAGTGATTGTAAAAGAAGCGCAACATCTTAGCCGTTCGATAGATCAGTTGGAAATGTATGCAAATCAAGTACAAGATTCGACGGTTTTAATCATCAATTACAAAGGAAATTCACTTGATAAACGCAAGAAAATCTATAAAGTTCTGAATGAAAAAGGGTATTACCACGAATTCAAAAAGATTTATGAAAGCGAGTTACCTTCTTGGATAGAACAAAAAGTTGCAGCTAATCAATTTAAGATTGAACCAAAAGCAAAGTTTTTGTTGACGGAGTATGTCGGAGCAGATTTATCTCGTTTGAACAATGAATTAGAAAAACTCTTTACAATTGTTGGCGCGGATAAAACTATCACACCAAATCATATTGAGGAACATATTGGGATTAGTAAAGATTATAATGTTTTTGAACTTCGCAATGCAATCGAAACGAAGAACATCGAAAAAGCATTCAAAATCATTAAATATTTCGAGAAAAATCCGAAGGATAATCCGTACGTCGTTTCAATCACAACAATTTTTAATCTGTTTACAAACATCATTCAAATACATGTTACGCCAGATAAATCGAAGCAAAATTTGGCGAAAGTATTAGGAATTAATCCGTATTTTGTACAAGGAATGATGACAGCTGCAAGTAATTATCCGCTAAAAAAAGCTACGAGAATTATCTCATTTATACGTGAATATGATTTGAAAGGAAAAGGTGTTGGAACTACTGGAAATGTGACGCCAAGCCAATTATTAATTGAATTAGTGTATAAAATTATGAATCTATAATTTTCATCTATTTATAGAATCGAGAAAAATAAATAAGAAATACTAAATTTGTAAAAAAATAAAACAACACAATGGAAAATAACGTAAGAGATGTTATCATAATAGGATCTGGACCTGCGGGTTATACAGCGGGAATTTATGCTGCACGCGCGAACATGAATCCTTTGATTTTAACTGGTATGGAGCCAGGTGGACAATTAACAACAACAACGGATGTTGAGAATTTCCCAGGTTATCCAGAAGCAGTTACAGGACCAGAATTGATGGCTGATTTACAAAAACAAGCAGAGCGTTTTGGAACTGAAATAAAATACGAATATGTAACGGAAGTAACTTTTGGAGAAAAAGAAGGTGATGTACATACTGTAAAATCGAACAATGGAACTTACCAAGCTCGTTCTATTATTATTTCGACAGGTGCAACTGCGAAATATTTAGGTTTAGATGATGAAACTAAATACGCTGGTAGCGGAGTTTCAGCTTGTGCAACTTGCGATGGTTTCTTTTACCGCGGTAAAGATGTTGCGGTAGTTGGTGGTGGTGATACCGCTGCTGAAGAAGCAACTTACTTATCAAAACTTTGTAACAAGGTTTATTTATTGGTTCGTAAAGAGGAAATGCGCGCGTCTAAAGCGATGCAAGATCGTGTTGCAAATACACATAATTTAGAGGTTTTATATAACCACGAATTAATTGGTTTGGAAGGAAACAATGTTGTTGAAAAAGCGAAAATCATCAACAATGTTACAAACGAAGAAAAAGAATTAATCGTTGATGGAGTTTTTATCGCGATTGGACATAAACCAAATACAGAATTATTCCAAGGGAAATTGGATATGGACGAAACGGGATATTTAATCACGCAAGATCGTTCGTACAAAACAAATGTAGCAGGTGTTTTTGCTGCTGGTGATGTGCAAGATTCTGTTTACAGACAAGCAATTACTGCTGCTGGATCTGGTTGTGCTGCTGCATTAGACGCAGAACGTTATGTAGCAGAATTCTTTGAAGCTTAATTATATTTTTAATAACATATCAAAAAAACTCAACCAATTGGTTGAGTTTTTTTGATTCTTATTGTCTAAATCGTTCAAATTGATGCCAATATTTATCTAATGTAAATAGAAATTGAAATCTCGAAGCAACTACAGATTTTATTACAAATATGTCAAAATATTTCCTCTGGTTTTCAACCAACCTGTGATACTATATCTTGGTCGATTAACAGTTTTTACTTCGTGCGGAATAGTTTTACTATCAAAAACAGCCAAACGACCAGCAAGAGGTAAAATATCTAATTCTTTTTCAGCCTTATTTTCATCTGCCAAATACAAGGTCAATTGTCCGCCAAATTCATCTTTCCACTCTTCATCATTCAAATACAATACAATAGAAAGTGTGCGTCTATCATCATTCTTAAAAGCATCAACATGTTTTTGGTAAAATGTCCCTTCGGGATAAATAGCGTAATGAAATTCACTTTCCTCAATGCCCATGTAGCATGTTAAATTGAGATAGTCAATAAAATCATTGATTTTTGAGAAAAAAATTTCTTCCGTTTCTGTTTTATTTTCTTCATCAATCCATCTGATTTTATCGCCTCTGATTGATTTTATAATTTGTTCGTTAACCGAACTTCCGACAGCAGCTTGATGAAAATCTTTTTTATTTTCTTTTCGAATTATAGCTTCGCGAAGTTGCTTTGTTTCCTCTGTTGAGAAAAAAAAGTCTGAAATAGAGTATTTTTGATTTGATAAGTCATCAATAATCTTTTCATAAATTGGGTTTAATGTAATATTACTCATTCATTATTATGAAAACTTCAGTAAAAGTATATTTTATTACGAAAAACATAATCATATTTTTAAGTTTTTTTTCAAAAAAAGGACATAAAAAATCTGTCCTCAAAAAATAGTTTTAATTATCAATTACTTAAACCAGTCAACTTTATTCAACTGATAAATAAAATTTAACTTTGGCTCTTCTCCAAAATATTCAATTTGTTCTTCTTTCACTTTTTTACAACCCAAACGCTCTACTGCAATTTGCGAACGTACATTATCAGCGCCAACATGTAAATAAATTTTGTCAACAAACTGAAAAATATAATCAAACATTAATTTCTTAACAGACGGATTAAAACCTTTTCCCCAACAATTCGTCGAATAAAACGTATAACCAACCAAAATAGATGAATCTTGCTCATCATAATCGTAAAAACGAGAGCTACCAACAACTTGATTTGTCTGTTTATCAATAATCTTGAAAGCACCTTTACTTTGAATTGCACCTTCGAAAAAATTCATAAAAACATCTCTTTTCCAACGATTTTTATTTGGGTGCTGTTCCCAAACTTTCGGGTCTGAAGCAGCTAAATAAAGCGCTTCAAAATCATTATCGTTGAGCGGTTGAAGTTCTACTAAATCATTTTCTAAATTGGGCTGAATATTTATCATTTGTTTCATTTAATACAATACTAATTTACATTTTTCTTATACGATATTCATTAAAAATGATAATTAATTCATTGAAAATTTTTACATAAACTTTCTTAAAATGAAATCAGATAACTAAACTCAAAAAACAATTGGACTTTTATGGGAAGTCTATGAAAAGAAGCAAATTCTAGAAAGATTTCAAAGAACTTAATTAAAATGACAACCGAAGGATATACCCTTAAAGTTATTAAGATTGGACAATTAGAACTCTATAACCACAACAAGTTTCATTCAGAATTTTGTAGACGCTTATATAAAAAGGCTTGAACAATTAACAAAATAAATCTTGAATTTTATTGATTATTATTATACGACTAACTAACTTCACAGAAAAAATATGTTTTTAAATTTTGAAGATAAAGCCAGTCTTATTTCTAAACTAAAAAGTTTAAAAGTAGATCAACAGCCAGAATGGGGAATTATGACACCTCAACACATGGTTGAACATTTGATTGTAACCACTAAAATTTCAAATGGAGGTTTAACAGTACCTTGTCGAATTCCTGCAGAGCAAATACCCCAATACAAATCCTTTTTATTAGAATCTGATCATGAAATGCAAAAGGGGATAAAAGCAAATGGAATGGAAGGTTTACTAGATTTACGTTACCATTCTTTAGAAGCTGCAATAGAAAAATTAGAACAAGAAATTGATAAATTCAATTCATATTTCACAGAAAATCCTGATGCTAAAATTGTCAATCCTGTTTTAAATGATATTGGATACGAAGATTGGAAAACATTTCATAAAAAACATTTTACACATCATTTCAAGCAATTTGGTTTGATATAAAAAATACAATAATCAAAAAAGCTTTCTCAGAACTGAGAAAGCTTTTTTGATTATTAATTAGGAAAACTCATCAAAACTTTTCATCTTTGCCTTTCAATGGGGTGCTAAAAAGCTGAGAATATACCCAAGAACAATTTTGTTCTATACCTGATCCAGATAATGCTGGCGGAGGAATTGATGTTAGCAATAACTTCTATCTCCTCATCAAAACAAATTATGATGAAGGAAATTATTTTACACACAACTTGGCTTGAATGGCTAGGTGTCACATTTTCTATTTTTCAAGTCGTATTGGCGAGATTCAATAATCCAAAAAATTATTTATTTGGAATTGCAGGAATTACATTATCGCTTTTCGTTATGTTCAATTCTAAGCTATATGCCGAGTTCACTCTTAATATTTATTATTTAGTGATGAGCATTTATGGTTGGTTATATTGGCAATTTGGACAACAAAAACACGAAATTGAAATTACGATAACCAACAAAAAAGAATGGGGAGTTGTCTCAGGAATTGTTTTAAGTAGTTTTACCATTTTTTATTTAACACTTACACATATCACCGATTCTGACGTTCCAATTTGGGATTCAATCGTAAGCGCATTTGCATGGGCTGGTATGTGGTTAATGGCAAAACGTAAACTCGAAAATTGGATTTTGTTGAATATTAGTAACATTATTTCAATTCCATTAATGATTCACAAAGATTTGTATTTATATGCTATTTTATCGTTGATTTTATTCTGTGTGGCGATTTCTGGATATTTTAATTGGAGAAAAATTTTGAATGAAAATAATGCTTGATATTCCCAAAATTCAAAAAGAATTATTGAATAAAGAATCCTTTAATCAAGTAGTTCTCGATCATATTTATACTCAAAATTGGTTGAATATTTGGGTTCCGAAACAATACAATGGACTTGGCTTACATTTTTCTGAAGGATTAAAAATTCTTCAATCAGTTGCTAAAATTGACGGAAGTTTAGGTTGGTTTATAACTCTTTGTAGTGGAGCAAATTATTTTTCTCGAAATCTAAAACCCGATATTGCTTATAATTTATTTTCATCACAAAAAACGTGTTTTGGTGGAAGCGGAATGCTTGGTGGAACTGCTGAAAAAGTTGGAGATAAATATATCATAAACGGTTTGTGGCATTATGCAACTGGCGCTCCTTACCTCACTCATTTTACATTAAATGCGAAAATAATCGAAGATGGAAAAGAGAAATTGGATAAAAATGGTGAACCAAAGTTTTTGTCATTTATTTTAAATAAATCTCAAGTTAAATTAATTTCAACTTGGAAATCAATGGGAATGGTTGCTACATCTTCTCATAGTTTTGAAGTAGAAAATGAAATCGTTCATCAAGATTATAGTTTTATTTATAATGAATTTTATAGTGATGATTTGGTCGAAAAAATACCTTTCCGAATTTTTGATGATTTAACTTTATTGGTAAATTATCTTGGAATGGCAGAACATTTTATCGAAAAAAGTTTAGAGATTATTCAATACCAAAAACAAACTAATTTTGATAATTTCGTTATTAAATCAACTTCGAAAACTATTGAATTTGCTAAAACAATAGAAAATTTATTGACAAATAATTCTCCTATTTCAGAAGAAATCGAAACTGAAATTCATTCATTTGGAATAGAAACTGTTGAGAAAATCACTCAATTTATCATTGAAATTTATCCACAACTTGGAATTAAAGCTTCAAAAATAAATGAAGAAATCAATCAAATTTTCAGAGATTATTTTACCGCAACCCAACACCGAAATTTTAGACAAAATATTCAACTCAAATAGTCTATTTATCTATATTTGCAAAACTTTTGGCTGCGTAATTTAATGGATAGAATATCAGATTCCGGTTCTGACAGTATGAGTTCGAGTCTCATCGTGGCTACAATTTTTAATAATTCCTTCATTATTTATTATTTCTCTTATACATTTGCCAAAATTTTTCAGTTTTGGAAATCGAGATTTTATTCTATTTATGCATGGCAGCTTTTTGCGCTGGCTTCATCGACTCTATTGTTGGTGGTGGTGGATTAATACAAACGCCATTATCACTTGCTTTTTTACCCGATTTACCTGTTTCAACTGTTATTGGAACGCTAAAAATTCCAGCATTTAGTGGAACAGCTTTAGCAACTTCACAATACCTTAAAAAAGTAAAAATAGATTGGAAACTTTTCGCGATTATGGCGATATGCGCTTTTGTTTCTGCTTTTTTAGGATCACAATTGTTAACGGTTATCAATAATGATTTTATGAAGCCTGTTTTGTTAATCATTTTGATTGTTTTAGCCATTTACACTATTTTCAAGAAAGATTTTGGACAAGCAACCGAGCGTAAAATTCCTTACCACATTGCGATTATCAATGGTTGTATTGTGAGTATTGCAGTTGGTTTTTACGATGGTTTTATTGGTCCTGCAACTGGAACTTTCTTTATTTTGGGATTCGTAACACTTCTTGGTATGGATTTTTTGAAAGCTAATACTAATGCAAAACTGATCAATTTAGCAACTAATTTTGGTTCGATTTGTTTGTTTTTAATCAAAGGGCAAATTATCTGGAAAATAGCTTTACCAATGGCTATTTGCAACGCTTTAGGAGGTTTTATTGGAGCAAAATTAGCCATCAACAAAGGGAATAAATTTATTCGATACATATTTATTTTGGTAATCCTACTCTCAATTTGTAGATTTGGTTATGAAGTAATTTTCAAGTAAATGAAAACCATTTTTTCAATTATTTTTGTTTCTGCATTTATCACTGTTTTTTCTCAAAAGTTTGAGTTAAAAGATTCAGTTTTGATTGAAAATAAAACAATCAAATCAATTGATACTGATCTAAATAATTCGATTTATTTGATTTCAGATACTAGAATTGAAAAAATATTTCAGTCGAAAAAGAACAAAAGTATTGATCTCAAAAATATTATTACTTCAGTTGATGTCAATAATCCACTTCGAGCTTATGTGTATTCAAATTTTAATCAACTCACTATTTTAGACGAAGATTTGAATCCTATTCAGGATATTGTAAAGATTAAATCTAACGATTTTATGCCTGCAGCATTAAAAGTTGTTGACACGCAATTTTGTTGGTTTTATGATTTAATCGGGAATAAAATTGTTTACTATAATTATCAGTTACAAAAACCAATTCTGACATCAAAACAAATTTATTTGAAGTATAATGATCAATCAATCGATAAAATACATGTGTACAAAAATTTGGTGTATTTAAAAGGTCAGAAAACAATTTATGTTTACGATGATTATGGAAATTTCAAATCTAATTTTGAATTTGACACCAATCAGCAACCTTTTTATTTTTATAAAGATGTTATTTTCTATATAAATGACAATAAACTAATATCAAAAAATATTGTTAATCAAAATTTGACGACTTTTATCGATTTAGAAAATGTAAAAAGTTTTGCGTTTAGCGAAAAAAATCTTTATACTTTGGTCGAAAATAAAATTTACACTTATACTATTTTAAATACAAATAATTAATAATAAACTATTTAATCAATTAAAACTAATTACTAATCCTTATTTATTTTTAATTTATAATTGAATAAAAATTCATAAATCAATCGGAATAATTTTTTTCTAAAAAAAGATTTTTCTATGAGTCGCTAGCTTAGATTTTGTTTTGAAAATTAAGCTTTAGTATATTTGCAAACGTTAAAATAATTGGAAAATGCATATCGCCATAGCCGGAAATATTGGAGCAGGTAAAACTACTCTAACAAACCTTTTAGCAAAACAATACAACTGGACAGCTCAGTTTGAAGATGTAGAAATGAATCCGTATTTGGATGATTTTTACAACGACATGGAAAAATGGGCGTTCAATCTTCAGATTTATTTCTTAGGAAGCCGTTTTAATCAAGTAAAAGAGATTAGAGAAAGCGGAAAAGACATTATTCAGGATCGTACAATTTACGAAGATGCGCATATTTTTGCGAGTAACTTGAACGATATGGGATTATTGTCTACAAGAGATTATAACAACTATTTACGTGTTTTTAATTTGATGACAAGTTTTGTAGAAGCACCAGATTTATTGATTTATCTTAAAGCTTCAATTCCTACATTGGTTTCGCAAATTCAGAAACGTGGTCGCGATTACGAAAATTCGATTAGTATTGATTATTTGAATCGTCTAAACGAGAAATACGACAAGTGGATTTCGAATTATAAAGAAGGAAAAGTGTTGGTAATCGACGTGGATAATTTAGATTTTGTTGAAAATAAAGAAGATTTAGGATTCATTTTCAATAAAATAGAAGGAGAAATTAACGGACTTTTTTAGTCAGAAAAAATAAAGTAACTTGCACGGCTTGATTTTAAATTTAATCAGGCCGTTTTTTTGCGTAAAAAATTATGGAAAATAAAAGTATTTTGAAGGGAGTTTTGTTCGTTGCAATGGGCGCTAGCTTCTACGGAATGTTAGCAACATTTGTAAAAATTGCATACGATCAAGGCTATACGACTGCCGAGGTAACAACTTCTCAGTTTGTATTAGGAATTTTGATTTTGGGAATCATCAACTTATTTATGATGAGTAAAAAAGATTTACCAAAGATTGAACAAAAAGATAAAAAAAGGTTGATTCTTGCTGGAACTTCGTTAGGTTTCACAAGTTTATTTTACTATCTAGCGGTACAATATATCAATGTGTCAATCGCAATTGTATTGTTGATGCAAACGGTTTGGATTAGTATTTTGGTTGAGAGTATTTTGGGAAAACAATTTCCTTCTGCCAAAAAATTAATTGCAATGGTTTTGGTATTATTTGGAACTGTTTTGGCAACAAATTTAATCAACCAAGAAGTCGAGTTAAATCCTAAAGGATTGTTTTGGGGATTTTTAGCAGCTTGTTCTTTTACGACTACCATGTTTACATCGAATAGTTTAGCCAATTATTTACCAGCTTATAAAAAAAGTTTGTGGATGCTTTTTGGAGGTTCTATTATTGTGTCTCTATTTTTGTTTTTTAGCCAAATCGGACCTTATTACTTTGATGGTTTAATGAGCTTTTACAACAACTTTTCAAATGATGTAAATGGAATTCATGCATTCAATTTTAGCATTTTTTATACTTGGGGATTACCGTTGGCAATTTTCGGAACTGTCTTACCTCCTATTCTTTTAAACAAAGGTTTTCCGCACACAGGATTAGGTTTGGGAAGTATTGTTTCTTCGTTAGAATTACCCGTTTCAGTAACCATGGCTTTTGTGCTTTTACATGAACAAGTACTCGCAATACAATGGACAGGAATCGCCGTTATTATTTTTGCTATTATTATATCAAATCTGAATTTTAAGAAAAAATAAATTCAAAATGACGAATTCTTATAAGTCAATGAAAATTCAATAACAAAAAAAGCCAACTCTTAATAAGTTGGCTTTGTATTTTGAGTAAAATCTAAATTATTTCACCAAAATTTTATTGGCTAATTGATTTGTTCCATCAATTTTTTCTTGAATTGGTAAACCTAATATCTTCGCAAGCATTGGATAGATTTCTGTATTTGGAAAAACTTTAATCTCTTTACCAGACTTAATATTTGGTCCCCAAGCCATAAAAGTCGCTTTCATTTCTGGCGTTTCTTTTACATAAAAACCATGCGAACCTTTCGGTGCATTTTTGTTTGAGAAATAGTTTGGAGCATGTGCAATCAAAATAATATCTCCAATACGATTGTATCGATCATTCTTTTTATCAAAATGATATTTAGATGGGACATTTGTTGTTTTATACACTTCGAACGTATTATTCTGAACTGCTTTTATTTCTTTGTAAATTGATTCGATATCATTTTTATCTTTTACAAAAAGACTTACATAAGAACCATTTGAAGCAACTTGTACTTTTGATTCATCAATTTTAATTGGCAATTTCAATGGATTTTCATCATCAATTCTTGTCATTCCATGATCAGAAACAAAAACAAAATTCACTTTCAAACCTGTTTTTGCAACCTCATCATTCAATTTCTTGATTGATTGATCTACAAATTGTACAGCTTCCTTTGTTTCAGGTGCATCAGGACCAAAAGAATGCCCTGCGTGATCTACTTCCGGAAAATAAAACGTAATTAAATGTGGACGTTTTTCAGCTGGTAACTCCAACCAATTTACAACTTGCTGAATACGGTAATCAATTGGTGATTTTTCCGAATACTTGTACGAATACGTTGGGAACATACCATTAATAGGCGCTTCCGAACCTGGCCAATAGTAACAAGCAGCTAACATTTTGTTCTGTTCTGCAAGGTTCCAGATTGGCGTTCCTCCGTACCATTTCGGATTGATAACTGCATTTCTATTTCCCAATAAATAACGATCACCAACTTCTCTGTCTAACATATTATTTCCTACCAAACCATGATGAATAGGTGTTAAACCAGTTACAATTGTATAATGATTTGGAAATGTAACAGAAGGAAAAGACGGATACATGGCATCTGCTTTCACTCCATTTTTAGCCAAAGCTAATAGATTTTTAGCTTCATGTTTTTGAGCATAATCATAACGAAAACCATCTGCCGAAATCAAGATAACATAAGGTTTATCTTGTTGTTTGGCATCATTTACACGATTTTCGATTACGATTTGTTCTTCGATTTCTTGTGCATTTGCTGTAACTGAGAACGTTAAAACAATTGCAGAAAATATACTAAGTATTGATTTTTTCATGCCTCAAATTTAGAAAGTTTTATACTTAGAATGAATTAAAAAAATGTCAAATCTTATGAGAAAATTATTCAAAATTCTAACTCTTCTTCATCAACAACTTCAGAAATTCTTTTCCAATAAAAGGATTAATGATATGTTGAAACCCTTTTTGCAAGATAAAAACTGTAATTGTCGCATTAGTTTCTGGCGAATAAATCACATCTGTTCCCCACCAACCACCATGATAATAGGCATTGAATCCCATATCAAAATGATAAATTCCCAAACAATATTTCGATTGATCCGAAGGTAAAACATATGTTGACATCGAATCCAAAATTTGTTTATTCTGAATAATTTTCCCTTCAAACAAATACTGAAAAAACAGAGCCGATTCTTTCGCTGTCGAAGCTATTCCACCACCACCATACAAATCCCACGAAGGATCTAAATCATACGAATCCCACTTGTATTTATCTGCATATTGATGCGCAAGCGGAAGTGTTTTCGAAGGATATTTCTCCAAATCGATAAACCACGTTTGTGTCAAACCTAATTCTTTATACTTTAACAAATCTCGAATTACTTTGTAAAATGGTTGACGCGTTTTTTGTTCAATAATTTCTGCTAAAAGCAAATAATTGATATCACCGTAACTAAACTTTTCTCCTACTTTTTGTGGACTTCCGATTTCCATTGCTCGTTTTATTTGTTCCTCCTTCGTCCATTTATATTGCGGTCGCTGATTAACTAATTCAAAATACGCATCATCGACATAATCTTGTATTCCAGAAGTGTGCGACAACAAATGTTTGACTGTTATCGTATTCAAATCATAACCATCTTTTTCGAGCAATTGACGAGTCTTCTTAGACAATAAATTCTTGATCGATTGGTTAATTCTAACTTGACCTTTTTCTACCAAACGCAAAATTGCAGCAGCTACATAAGGTTTGGTATTACTTGCGATTAAAACCGGTTGTTGGCTGTTTAAAATTTCGTTGGTTTTAATATCCAAAACTCCTTTTGCATAACTCCACGAAATGTTTTGTTCTGGTGCTTCAACGTGAACAATAATTCCGACAGCGTTTTTATTTTTTTCGTAAATCGAATCTATTTTAGATTGAAAAATGGTTTGCAGCTGCGCAAATCCGATAAAAGGAATGAGTACAATATTGAGTAGAAGTCTTTTCTTCATTTAGTGTTATTTGATTTTAAAGATAAATAAAATCTTGAATTGTATGTGATACGCTTAACGTTTTAAGTTGTACGTAATATGTTTTACAAAGTGTAAAATTCGAAACACTAATCTCGTAACTCACGCAACTCATAAATCAAAAGAAAGCTAAGCAGGAATTACTAAACTCTTGCTTAAGAGTTCACCAACTCTTAGGTATCTTTTAACCAAAATAAAGGCAAGATTAAAAATCTTGCCTTTATTATTAAACTTACAAGTTAAAATCTATTTAATCTCAACACGAATTCCTTCGCTTTGCGCACTCAATTCTGGTGCATACATATTCTGCATCGATGTAATTCCGTTCGAGAAATTACCTGCATTATTCGCTTTCAAATCATATTCGAAAACGTACGTTCCTTTTCTCATATAATCTGCAAAGAAATTCGTAGCTGCATCACGCGTACTTTCGTAATACCCAAATTCTCCTTTCCATTTGTAGCCAGAAAGCACATTCACAGGCTCGAAACCACTTGCACGCATATCTTTGATGTGTACAAACTGCATGTTACGATCAACCGAAATCTCTAAACGAACCGTTACAATATCTCCAACTTTTATTGGCGTTGACGTTGTAATTTCTTTCAGAATTGGACCATTTGCTGAATTCGATTTAACAAATAATTTCTTGTTGAACTTGATTCCTGTTTCAGCAGATTTTATTTTATCCAAATCTTCAAAATATTGCCAATACATTGAGCCCCAAGCAACACCTGGAGAAGTTTTTCCAACCTCAACTTTACCCATTTCAGGTTTTATTTCTTCTTTGTTCCAAGAAGTTTTCACATAACCTGAACCAGCTTGAGTATTTTTATCTAAATCAAACTTTTGATTTCCAATCTTCACATCAATTCCTTTGTCTGCATCTATCCAAGATTTACCGAAATTCATTAAAGCATAAACCGCTTTTGTTGTTGCTTTTGTAGAATTCCACTGATTTGTTTGACGATTTTTCAATAACCAAACTTTCATTTCTTCGACAGATTTTTCATCTTTTGTTACCTCGTCAAATGCTTCGATTAACAACGATTGTGTTTCAACAGGCGCTTGATACCAAAACCAACCCGGTTGATTTTCTTTCCAATACATACCCATTTCATCCGATTCTACAGCTTTTTCTTTGATCGAATTCACAACGATTTTAGCAGCAGATTGCATTTGGAAACGATTCATCACAATTGCAGCCATCGCTTTTTGTTGCAATGATAAATCCAATTTTGTATCATTTAGATTCTTTAACATCGCCGTTTTCATTTCTTCCAACTCTTTCGACATCGGATAATCTTCTAAGAAGAAAGAACGCGCATATAAATAATGTAAACCGTCTGAATACGTAACATCCTTGAATGATTTCTGATCTTTTTTGAACTCTTTAAAACGTTTTAAATTCTCATCATCAATAAACTGAATCGCTTTTTTGATTAATGGATTTACATCAATTTCAAATGCTTTGAAATTCACATCCATTTTTTTCATATTTCCGAAACCAGAAACAATATGCGTTGTGATATATTCGTTTGGACGACCGCCATCAAACCAAGCAAAACCGCCATTTGATTGTTGCTTATCAGACAATTTTTGGAAAGCCGATTTCATTTCCGTTTGCATTTGATTCAATTGGAATAAAACCGCAATTTGTTTCATTTGCTCTTCTTCACTTTCTGCATTTTTCACCCAAGGCGTTTCTTCTAAAATGATATTTTTTAATTCTTGGTTCAATTGTAATTTCGATTTCAATTCACCTTTTTTGTTCCAATCATCAAAAACAGCTTTAATTTTTGGATTCGAATTAATCACTTTCTCCGAAATCATATTTCCATATAAACGCGAGAACACTTGCTCAGCACATTCATAAGGATATTCGCGCAAATAAGGCAACGAGAAAATCGCGTACCAAATTGGATTCGTTGTCATCTCAAACGTTAATTTGAAATTATCCAAAGAAGTCGATTTATTGTTGATCATATTCTCAAATTGGAACGATTTCTTTTGACCTTCTTTCACATAAATCGGCAACGTTTCTGTTACCATCATGCGATTTGTCAAAATTGGTAAAGCTGATTCTTCTCCATCAGAAAAATCTCCAGCCGAAGCCACCACGCGATAAACAACCGCTTGTACATTTTTCGGAACATTAATTGTCCACGTCACTTGATCCGAACTTCCTTTTACAACAGAGAAATTCTGAACTGCATTTGTCAACTTGAATTGCGCATCAATTGATTGATTGGTAAACGCATCAAACAACATCAACTTTGCAGAACCATTTAATACTTTATCTGATAAATTATTAATCTTAGATGAAACCGAAATTTGATCGCCTTCACGTAAGAAACGTGGCATATTTGGCACAACCATCAAATCTTTTTGCGTGCGAACATTCTGCTCTAAATAACCTGTTTTAAGATCTGGCGTATGCGCAATCGCCATAAATTTCCATTCCGTTAAACTTTCTGGTGTTGTAAATTCTATAATTACATTTCCTTTTGCATCTGTTTTTAAATTTGGATAAAAGAAGGCTGTTTCATTTAGATTTGTGCGCGCTTTTACGTTATCCAATGCTGTATTTGTTCCTTTTTTAGTTATAATTACCACTACTCCATTTACTCCTCTTGCTCCATATAAAGCAGTCGCTTCTCCTTCTTTCAATACATTCATAGACTGAATATCATCTGAATTAAGTTCTGGCATTATATCATACACAACTCCATCTACAACATAAAGTGCATTTGAAATTTCGGCAGAAGAAACTCCACGAACTGTTACATTTGCAGAAGCTCCAGGTTCTCCTGCTTGAGTTGAATAACCTAACGATTTCTTATCTCTTGTAATTCCTAAAGCTGTTACAACAGAACCTTCTAAACTTACATCAGCAGCAGCCCCCATTTGTACCTCAACATGAATTTCATTTTCTGATACTTCTTTTATTTTTACACCTGGCGCAACAGACTTCATCATCATACGATTCATGCGATATTGATTGAAACCAAAATCAAATAAATTAAGGTCTAATCCTGCATATCCTCTTGCATAAAAATCATAATTTGTACGATAATAAATTGCTCGAGATTGATTTGTTATATAAAATTGATATAGATTAAAAGGGTTATTTCTTCTTGAATTTGTAAAATCATACACATTAAAATCTAATGAATTTGACGCAAATTGATCCAACGAAGCGTCGTACATACTTGTTAAAACCTCAGCTGAAACTTTATCTTTATTTGGTCCTTCAATTTTTAGTTGCCATTTTTCTTTTGCACCTGGCGTCAATTTATCACGTAAAACTTCAGCCGTAACTTTCAGTTGTTTATTGGTAAACGGAACTGCCAAATTAAGACTTCCTGTTTGCACATCATTGAATTTCGTCATGGCATAATTCACATAAATTCCACCGCGATATTCTTCTTTAATTGGAATTTCGACTACAGATTTTTTACTCAAATCCAAAAAACCTTTCTCAATAATTGTTTGATTCGCCTCTACTTCATAATACACAAATGTATTTTTAGAACCCGATTTGAACTCAATTTTTGCAACATCTTTTGGTTCGAAAGTCAATTTATTAGGCGAAACTGCTAAAAGTGTTTTAATTGCATTTGCTTTCTTTTCATTCGAAACATAAATCAATTTATCCACTTCCACTTTTTGTGTTCCGTCCATCACAAAACCTTTTACAACATAATAACCTTCTTCTAAATTTGAAGCTTGATTAAATTTAATTTCATCAGAAATTTTTGTATCAAAATCACTTTCAAAAACCTTTTGATTTGTTGTCCACGTTTTTGGATTCATTTCGTCACCATAAGGTTCATTCGGAAATATTTTTTTGAATTCTTCTTTCGAATAAATATTATAATCTGTTGTAAATTTTTGACGACGAACTATTTCTTTTGGTGCATTTAACGAATAAATTTCGACGTGTCCTTTTCCATCTAATTTTTCATCATTCAAGTTTTTCACTTCAATTTTGAAAGCTTTCAAATCATCTACTTTAGCTTTCTCAGAAATAGCAATATTTAACGATATTCTTGTGTCTCCAACTTTTACGGAAGAAGATTCTGATTGCGTTTCTCCATTGATATCCGTTGCATTTACTTCAATAAAATAATTGTAGGTTCTTACCTCATCTTTCTTTTTCTCCGAAGCTGGTTTTGCTACAAATTCAAAGTTAAATTTTCCTTCCGCATCTGTTGTTGTATCTCCAAACGTAATTTCTTCTCGTTCTCCACGACCTGCTGGAATTGAGCGATACCAAGGCCAAAATGTAAAAATTTCTTGACGATAAACACGATACGAAACTTTAGCATTATCGATATTAGCACCAGAAAAAGCAATCGCCTTTCCTTCTACTTTTACCTTGTCGTTTAAACTATAAACACCTTTATTTTTCTCTATTTCTACTTTGAATTTTGGACGTTTATATTCTTCCACTTTGAATGAATAATAACCGTCTTCATTAATAGCTCTGATCGAAAAGTTACCTGTTAAAGCAGAACTTGGCAAAATAAAACTTCCATTTACAGATCCAAATTCATTAGTTGTTAAATCTATTTTAGAAAGCTCTTTATTGTTAACATCATATAAAGCAATCGTCAATTTAGAATTTGGAATGATATTTCGAGTTTTATCTTTCGATAAATAATAAATTCCTTTGAAATAAACCGTTTGTCCAGGACGATAAATCGCACGATCTGTGAAAATCTTGACAGAAGAATCATCATCTTCATCATCACGATCATAATCGTAGTAATACGTTGAATAAATAGTATGTTCGTCTTTCACACGATATTGAAGATTTCTCCAGCCCGAAGGAATTGTTATTATTCCATCTTTATCCGATGTTAAAGTTTTTGTTTCCTTTTTATTATAATTTGTCAAATTAGAAAACTCAACCGCAACATTACTTTCTGGTTTTCCAGTTTCACGATTCACAACCGACAATTTATCATTTAAAGAATTTATCGCATATTTCGAAACCATTACATCTAAATAATCAATATCGTCTTTTGTGTTGATTCTGAATTCAGAATTATTCGAAAAAAGGACAATATAACGACCAGATTTTAGTGGATTTAATTTAACAATTGTCGAATGATTTTGATAATCTTCAAACGATTTAACATCAATTGCATATTGATCAACAACCTTTAAACTATTCAGAAATTTTTGCGCTTCTGCAATTCTATTTTCGTTGTAAACATTTAACGCTTGTATTTTATCTTTTCCATCAAAACCTTCATTATAAGCGAAAATTCTCACAAAAACTTGCGACAAATTTTTATGCGTTAATTGAATTGGTGTATTCTGATTTTCGTTAATATATCGCTCTGCTTGTACACTTAATTCTTGCGATTTTATCTTCGAAACTAAATTATTTATATTCTCTAATTCCTCCGAATTTGGATAAAGCTTCGCAACTTTTTGTTGTAGTTCAAAAATCTTATTTACGTTCGCCAATTTATCTTCTTGCAAACCATAATAATCTGTCGCTAAAGTTGCATACACATAAGACGAATACCATGCTTTTGGATATTTTGTTGCTAAAAATTCTTTTTGTTTAATAATTTCTTGAACCGAAGTCGAACCTCGGTTTGAATCAATTAAAATCAATTCATTGTACAAAACAGCATTTTCGTTATTTTTTTGTTTATTAATCTCAACTAAATCAGAAAGCAATTGATTTGCTTTATCTTTTTCATCATTCTCATTCAGATAATTGATATAATTTCTTGCTAAAACATCATACAATGTTGGCGTTAAATCAAATTGTTGTTGCGCATTTTTCTTATCATTTGCAATATTCAAAATCATTTTATAATCTTGAGATTTTGCATTTATTAATTCATTTTTTGGTTGAATTGATTTCGAAAAATAATCATTAATTGTTTTCTTAAAAGTATCTTCTGTCCAAAATCTCACATCATTTGTAGCTTGATTTTCGACATTTGTACGACTATTGATTTTCCAACGATTTTCGTTGTAATACAATTGATATAACTCAGCTAAATATGAATAAACAATCGCATTATTTACAATTGATTTTTCATCTAAATCCTTTTTAAACAAATCAAAAACGAAGTTTACATCATCTGTTTCATCAGAAGTTGCGACTTTTATTTTTGCTTCATAAAACAAAGCTTTCAGATAACTTTGTTGATTATTTTGCTTTTTTGATAACGTTTTAAGTTCATCAATTTTTGGTTGGATAGATTTGAATTGACCATTTTGCATTTGTTGGTCAATTTCCTTCCACTTTTGATCAATCGTTGGGGATTGAGCCATAAGCATCGAATTGGTTAAAATTAATAATAAAAACAGTAGCTGTTTCATAGATTCTTTCTTTTATCAGTAGATGCAAGTTACGGAAAAATGGTTGGTTGAGGAAGTTAAAAAATTTTCAAATGGTTTATATATAGCACAAAAAAAATCTGAATGTTGCCATTCAGATTTTTTGATATATAAGTTGATTAGTTGTAGTTTTTATAAATCGTCTACGTCTAAATCTTCGTCGATTTGTAAATCATTTAATTCAGCATCTTCTGCAAAATCAATATCTTCTTCATCGTCTAAATCAACCATCATGTCTTTTTTAGGCGCTTTAAGAGGCATTGAACCGAAACGGTAAACCGTTAATGGATAATTAAGAACAGCTGGTTTATCTTCTACAGAAATTAATTCAGCCACAAATGTCCACATTTCCATAAAATCATATACAAAAGCCATACGATCTCCTTGATTAGCAAAAGCTTCTTTGATATAAAAATCAGCCATTGTTTCATCAGTTCCATCATCAGACATATCCTCTAAAGGAATTTCTTTTGTTTGGTTTCCATCTTCATCTACTTCATAGAACGACGCCAACTCCTCACCTTGTAAACTAAAAGCACTAATTATACCTTTGTACAATGTGAATAATGTTTGCTTCTCTTTAATTTCTATGTCTCTAAAAACATCCTCTTTTGCATCAAGGAATACACGAATTTTATATATCACTTTCTAAATATTTTTCGGTTCCAAATTTAAATCTTTTCCCATATTAATTACAAATTCTAATGCAGAATTATAATTATTTTCTACTTCGCCTTCTAAAATTGCTTCTTTGATGGCATTTTTTAAGATTCCAATCTCTTTTCCTGGCTGAATATCAAATATTTCCATTATTTGTTCACCTGTAATTGGTGGTTGAAAATTACGTACTTTATCACGTTCTTCAACATCTTTTATTTTTTGTTCTACAACTTCAAAATTTTGTTTGAAACGTTTTTGTTTACGTTCATTTTTTGTTGTAATATCAGCTTTGCAAAGCGTAATTAAATCGTCGAAATCTTCTCCAGCATCAAACAATAATCTACGTAATGCCGAATCTGTAGCGTCGTCTGTTACAACAGCAATTGGTCGAGAACTCATCATGACTAACTTCTGAACATATTTTACTTGCGGTCCTAATGGTAATTTTAATCGTCTGAACAATTTTAATACCATTTTTGATCCAACAAATTCATGCGAATGAAATGTCCAACCTACATTTTTATCAAAACGTTTTGTTACAGCTTTTCCAATATCATGCAACAACGCTGCCCAACGTAACCAAACATTATCTGTGTTGACAGAAATATTATCAACGACTTCTAACGTATGATAAAAATTATCTTTATGTTTCTGACCTTCAACCTCTTCGATTCCTTTTAACGCAACCAATTCTGGTAAAATATGTTGCATTAATCCTGATTGTTCCAACAACAATAATCCGACCGAAGGTTTGTCAGTCATCATAATTTTCTGAAACTCATCCATTACGCGTTCAAAAGATACGATATTAATACGTTCTGCATTATCAATTATTGCCTGAAAAGATTTTTTTTCTATTTCAAAATCCAATTGAGCTGCAAAACGAATCGCACGCATCATACGCAAAGGATCATCAGAATAGGTAACATTCGGCTCTAATGGTGTTTTGATAATTTTATTATTCAAATCTTCTACTCCATTAAAAGGATCAATTAATTCGCCAAAATTCTCTTTATTCATCGAAATTGCCAATGTATTGATCGTAAAATCACGACGTTTTTGGTCGTCTTCCAACGTTCCGTCTTCAACATGTGGTTTTCGACTATCTTCTGAATAACTTTCTTTTCGCGCACCTACAAATTCCAAATCTGTGTCTTTATATTTGAACATTGCTGTTCCAAAACGTTTAAAAACTGAAACTTGTGATGTATGTCCTAATTTATTAGCCAATTCTTTAGCCAATAAAATTCCATTTCCAACTGTTACAAAATCGATGTCCTTTTTCTGACCACGATTCAATAAATAATCGCGTACAAATCCACCAACCACATAAGTTTCTTGATTAATTTCATCAGCAACTTCTGCTACATTTCTAAAAATTGGATTTGATACGGCTTCTAAGATTTTCATTCTGCAAAAGTATAAGTTTTGAAATAAAAAACTACTCTCTAATAACTTTTACTTCGTTATCTAGACCTAATTTAATTATCGTTGATGCAGTGAACTGAGGTACAAAGGTTTTTGTTTCATCTGGATAAAAGTCAACACGCTCTAAAATAGTAGGATTAACTTCCGAAAACACTTTTGGAGAAGATTCTCCTGATAAATTAGCCGATGTAGACACAATTGGTCCTCCTAATTTCCCGATGATTTTTTTACAAAACAAATCATCAGTCATTCGAATGGCAATTGTATTATCTTCTGCAATTAACGATTGTGGTAAACCTTTTGGATTATCGTAAATAATTGTAAGAGGTTTTTCGTTCAAATCAATCAAATCCCAAGCTAATTCTGGCACCTCAACAATATTTTGTAACATACGTGGAGAATCAACCAAAATAATCAACGATTTTGATGAAGGACGATTTTTTATCTGATAAATTTTTTCGATTGCAGCCTCATTCTTCGCATCACAACCCAGTCCAAGAATTGTGTCTGTTGGATAAAGCATTGTTTCTCCTTGTTTTAGTTTGGCTACAATTTCGTTTATATCTGACATTTTCTTTGTTTTATAAATTTGAGTGCAAAGGTATTATAGGAAAGTTGAATGAAGTCGATTTTCTTCGAAATATTATTTATCGCAAAATAGATTTTAGATTTCATAGACCTTTAGATATTCATTTGCCGCTTTATCCCAACTAAAACTTCCAGCTCTTTTGATATAAGCTTCTATAAAATAATCTGAATTTTGATTGTATTGATTTAACGCATCTTCCACTACATTTTTCATATATTCTGGTTCAAAATCATTCCAATAAAACGCATCTTTTCCACCAATTTCTGGTAAAGACGTTTTATCAGATAAAATAATTGGTTTTCCAAAGCTCATCGCTTCTAAGGGAGGCAAACCAAAACCTTCTCCAGTTGATGGAAATAAGAACGCTTCGCAATTTTGCATATAAAATTGCTTTGCTCGTTCAGAAACTTTACCTGATAAAAAAACTTGGTTTTCTAATTTTTCTTTAGCAATTAAATCTTTTATTTTTTGACCATAGGCATTCGTACAATTCCCAGAAATAATCAAATTAAAATCTGGTAAAAATTTCATCATTTTTACAAGTGATTCAAAATTTTTCTTTTCAAGAAAAGCTCCAATCGTATAAAAATAAGGTTTTGAAATATCTAATGGAGATTGAAAATCATCACAATTTATAATTTCTGAAATTGAATTTCCATTATAAATTATTGTATTTTCTATTCCCGAAATATCAAAATATTGCATAGTTTGTTTCTTTGCATATTCAGAAATAAATGTGATAACATCTACTCGCTTAATCTTTTCTTTAAAATATTTAATGTGATTTGGACTATAATCAAGCGAATTTTCTTCCATAAAATTAACATCATGAATCGTCAAAACATATTTTTTTGGTTTATGACAAGGTTCAACTTTTATATTTTGATTTAAGGAGTGCCAAACATCATACTTTTCACGCGTTCTGAAAAACGGATTGCGCATTAAACTATAATATTTTTTATAATGAAATTTAGTACCAAATTCAGTCCTTAAATCTTCAGGTTTTTTGTAAAGTAAATAAATTTGATCATCAAAATTTAATTTCGAAAGAGCTTTAATCAATTCGTAATTAAAAACTCCGAAACCAGTTGCACGATTCTTTAGATTATGAGATTCTAAAAGAATTTTTTTTACCATAAGTTAGGTTCTAAAATTTTTAAAAAACTTGTTTTAAGTTGTCCTTATTTTCAACAAAAATAGACATATCTTTGACAGATTAAAATGAAATATAGATTTTTTCTATATTAATTATAATATTTTGAAAAATGACACAGAAAATTGTCGTAAATAATAATTATCAAACTACGCAAACTGAAATCAAATCCATTATTGACAATTTTGACTTGATTGACGATTATATTGCAAAAGGCACAAGAAATTCTATCAAAAAAAAGACATTAAAATCGGGTAAAATTGCTACGATTAAATCATTCAAAATTCCGAATATTGTCAATAAATTTGTATATCGATTTTTCAGAAAATCAAAAGCTGAACGATCATTCTTATATGCTAATAAATTAATTGATTTAGGTTTTAAAACACCTACTCCAATCGCATATGTCGAAAATTTTAATACAATCTCATTTTTAAAAAGTTATTATTTTTGTGAATTAGTTACATCTGAAATAACTTTTAGAGAATTAGTTTTAGATATTAATTATTCAAATCGAAATGAAATCTTGAAACAATTTACAAAATTCACATTTGATTTGCATGAAGCTGGAATTGAATTTTTGGATCATTCTCCTGGAAATACTTTAATTAAGCAAGTTGGAGAAAATCAATATGAGTTTTATTTGGTTGATTTAAATCGCATGAATTTTCATAATTCAATGAGTTTTGATATTCGAATGAAAAATTTTTCTCGTCTAACTCCTCAAAAAGAAATGATAGAAATTATGGGAAAAGAATATGCGAAACTTATTAATAAACCAGAACAAGAAGTTATTAAAGAAATGTGGAATAAAACACAAGAATTCCAGCAAAAATTTCAAACAAAACAAGCTCGAAAAAAGAAATTAAAAGCCATGATTGGTAAAAAACAATAACAAAAAAGCAGATTTAAAATTAAATCTGCTTTTTTGTTATTTTATCATTTCAGAAAACGGAATAATAATCTCATATCCTTTTTCTTTAAAATAATCGTTCATTCCTTCTCTATACGTCACTAAAACAAAATCTCCGCCCCAAGCTCCGAGGCTTTTTACAGCTCCTAAATAATCAGGAAAATGCAATTCTTTGACTTGCGAAATTTGCATAAAATCTCCTAATCGTTCTTGATATTCATCTAAAATAGATTCTAAATCAGTTAAATTCTCAACTTTAGTTGCTTGAACAACCAAATCAGAAAGCTCTTGAATCATTTTCCAATCTTTTGATTTGTTCTTATAATGATTTCCAACAACGGCTTGTGTATCTTGCTTTTGATTAAGATAAACAAAATAAAGTTGATCTTTAAAATTCCAATTCAATTCTAAATCTTCTACTTCGATAGGATTATTCGAAAACAAAATGGGCTGATGATGATGCGCACATGCAATATCATAACCACTTGTATTGAAGGTTAATTGATTTAATTCAAACGGATTTATTTCTATCCATTGACTAATCAAATCAATCAAAGTCGAACTACTTCCCAGTCCCCATTCTTGCGGATATTCTAACTTCGTTAAACATTGATAACTGTTATTAGAATCAAAAAAATCAGGATTTAAAATTTTAGCTTGTTTTAAAATATTTTGTAATGATTGACTTAATTTATCATTTGTAGACGAAATTATTTCTAAATCATTCAATCTAACTTTAGTTTCAAACCAAATAGAATTATCAAATTTAGTTGCTTTCCAAGTGATTAAATTTTCTATTTCTGATGAATTTTCCACAAACAAACATTGCCCATATTTTGTGGGCAATGCAAATGCTTTCGCCCCATCAATCACAATATATTCCCCGATAAGGAATAATTTTCCATTGGAACGGTATGTTTTCATTTCGTTTAGATTTGTGCCGAAGAAGTTGAGACCTCTCTGTTTATTTTTTTCACTAAACCTTGTAAAGTATTTCCTGGTCCAACCTCAATAAATTCACTCGCACCATCAGCAATCATATTTTGAACAGATTGCGTCCATTTTACTGGAGCAGTTAATTGAGCAATCAAGTTTTTCTTAATTTCAGCAGGATCTGTAACAGCTGTTGTGCTTACATTTTGATAAACTGGACAAATTGGAGTATTGAATGTTGTTTCTTCAATAGCTTGTGCTAATTCTTCTTCAGCAGGTTTCATTAAAGGTGAGTGAAAAGCTCCTCCTACTGGTAAAACTAATGCTCGTTTTGCACCTAACTCTTTCAGTTTTTCGCATGCTACATTAACCGCTTCAATTTCTCCAGAAATCACTAACTGACCTGGACAATTGTAATTTGCAGCCACTACAACTCCATCAATTTCTGCACAAGCATCTTCTACAATTTTATCTTCTAACCCTAAGATTGCAGCCATTGTAGATGGATTAGCTTCACATGCAGCTTGCATTGCTAAAGCACGTTTGTAAACTAATTTTAATCCAGATTCAAAGTCTAAAGTTCCATTTGCAACTAAAGCAGAAATTTCTCCTAAAGAATGTCCTGCAACCATTTCTGGTTTAAAATCTGGTAAAATTTTCGCTAAAATAACAGAATGTAAAAAAACTGCTGGTTGCGTAACTTTTGTTTGTTTTAGGTCTTCAGCAGAACCTTCAAACATAATTGATTTTATATCAAATCCTAAGATTTCGTTTGCTTTGTCAAATAATTCTTTTGCGATTTCAGAATTTTCGTACAAGTCTTTACCCATTCCAGAGAATTGAGCGCCTTGTCCTGGAAAAACATATGCTTTCATTGTATTATTTTTAATGTATGACAAATGTATAATAAAATCTCAAACTTCTTTATTTAACCTAAGTTTTGATTTTCTTTTCTATAAATTTCGTCCAAATATTTATAACGATTTGCAACAGAAATTGCATGTAGTTTTGCAATTGTATAACCATCTTTTCCATCTAAAAAACCAAATCTCACCACAAAATAATTGAAAAAACGATAAGCAGGCTTTATGGTATAATGATAAAATGATGGTTTCAAATTTTTGAGACGAAGTTCTTGTGCTCGTAAGCGAGAATAACTATTAAGTTTATCTAAATAATATTCTTCATCAATAAACGTATGATGTTTCACTTTTTGTTCCAAATCACCTACTGCCCCATCACATTCTAATAATTCATGAACCATCAAACCATCTTTATATCTACATTTAGATTTTCTAAAAAGACGAACAGCTCTCACATTTTGCTGACCAGAAAATTCTATTTTCTTATTCTTAAAATAAAATGAATGATAAGCCATAAAAGCTACATCCTGTAAATTTGAATTTACTTTCTTTATTAATTCTTCTTTTAATTCAGATGAAAGTTCTTCATCTGCATCAAAAAAAGTGACCCAATCATTTTTTGCCAAAGAAAGTGTATAATTTCGTTGATTTGTGAAATTATCAAACTTGCGTTTTACAAACTTTACTTTTGGATTTTGGAATGCAATTTCTTCCGTTTTGTCTGTACTATATGAATCTACAATTATTATTTCATCTGCATAACTAGCCTCATCAAGAAATCTTTTGATGTTTTTTTCTTCGTTAAGTGTAATTAGTAGAGCAGAAATTTTAGTAGACATTCTCTATAGTAATCTAATTTTATAAATAGAAACTCAAAATTTCTGTTTTTATTTTATTAATGGTGATAAGAAATATTCTAACTTTTCTTTAAACAAATCGAAATCAAAGATTGAATAAAATTCATCAACTTGTTTTTTTATTTGACGATTGTTTAAATCTCCAAGTTTTTCAGGAAAATAATCTTTTAAATGAACACTTGTGTGATGAATTCCATCTTCGAAAGTTGCCCAAACTTTTTTATCAATCCAAGGAGAAAAAATAATAAACGATTTTTTCCCTAAAGCCTTGGACATATTAATTGCTCCTCCATCATTTCCTACAATCACATCACATTCGTTTGCAATTGCAATAAACTCGCGCAAATCATTACCCAACAATTCAAAATAAACTTTCGATTTGGTTTCATCAGATAATTGATTATATACTTCTTTTGCTTGCGATAATTGTTTCGGAAAATAATTGAATAAAATATTGACATTATAATGTTGACCAATAAAATCAACCATTTTTGCCATTTGATTCAACGGATAAGTTTTTGAAGGATCAGAACCAAGTAAACTAATCATAACTGATTTACGAGTAGAATCAACTTGATGTTTTTCAAATAAATCTTTCGCAAAGTTTATTTCTTCTTCTGTTAAATACAATTTCGGTTCTGTTGCCAAAGGAATTTCAATTCCTAAAGGCTTCAATAAAGACAAACGATGTTCGATTGCTAAACCTAAATATGAATTTGGTTCGTCATGTTTTTCTACATTATCTGTATACAAAAACGTTCTTCCAATCTTTTTGTACGATATTTTTTTTGGTGCATTATTGATAAAAACATCTACCCAACTCTGTAATTTTGAGTAAGCATCAATTACAATATCATATCTATTTTGATTAACTTTTTTCGAGAATTTAATCAAATTCATCAAGCCTTTGTTTTCTTTTTCATCGAAAACAATTTTATGATCGATGTATGGATTATTCTCTAAAACAGGCAAAGTATTACTATTGATTAAATAATCAACAATAGCATTTGGATAAGCTCTTTTGATATTTTCGCACAACAATGATGTGATTAAAACATCGCCTATCATCTTGTGTTGGATAATCAAAATTTTCATAAAACATAGTTATAAAGCAAAACTACTAAAATATGTTTGATTCGAAAATAAAAAATCCTCAACAAAACTGCTGAGGATTATATTTTATAAAATTTATTCTACTTAAACCGCCACATTATGCTCGCGTAATGCATCGTTTAATGAAGTTTTTTTATCTGTAGACTCTTTACGAGTTCCGATGATCAAAGCACATGGAACTTGGTATTCACCTGCAGCAAATTTCTTTGTATAAGAACCTGGAATTACAACTGAACGAGCAGGAACATAACCTTTAATTTCTACTGGTTCGTCACCTGTTACATCAATAATTTTAGTAGATGCTGTCAACACAACATTTGCTCCTAAAACCGCTTCTTTACCTACACGAACTCCTTCTACAACGATACAACGAGATCCGATAAACGCATTATCTTCAATAATTACTGGCGCAGCTTGCAATGGCTCTAAAACTCCACCGATTCCTACACCACCAGATAAATGAACATTTTTACCAATTTGTGCACAAGAACCTACAGTAGCCCAAGTATCAACCATTGTTCCTTCGTCCACATACGCACCAATATTTACATAAGAAGGCATTAAAATAACTCCCGAAGAAATATACGCACCATAGCGGGCAACAGCATTTGGAACAACACGAATTCCTTTTTCAGCATAGTTACGTTTCAATTCCATTTTATCATGGTATTCAAAAATTCCTGCTTCTAAAGTTTCCATTTTCTGAATTGGGAAATACATTACAACTGCTTTTTTCACCCATTCGTTTACTTGCCAATCTTCTCCAACTGGTTCTGCACAACGTAATTGTCCGTTATCGATTAACTCAATTACTTCACGAATTGCAATTTGTGTTGACTCTTCTTGTAACAATTCTCTATTGTCCCAAGCTTTTTCTATGATTTGTTTTAAATTCTCCATCTTTATTAATAATAGCCACAAATATAAAAATTATAATCAAGGGATTTCATAGAGATTATTTATTATTGAATCGTTTTTTTAAATTTGCCAAATGTCACGAATATTAGCGTTAGATTACGGAGGAAAAAGAACAGGCGTTGCCGTAACCGATGAATTGCAAATTATAGCTTCGCCAGTTGATACAATTGATACATCAAAATTGATGGATTTCTTGAAACAATATATCGAGAAAGAAAACGTTTCTGACCTTGTAGTTGGATTATCTGTTCGTTTTTCAGGAGAATTAAATGAGATTGAAAATCAAATTCAACCTTTTTTGAAAAAATTTTCTGAACAATTTCCGTTGATTAAAATTCATCGTGAAAATGAGATGTTTACCTCAAAAATGGCTTCTCAAGCAATGTTTGCTGGAGGAATGAAAAAGAAAAAACGTCAAGAAAAAGGAATGGTCGATAAAGTGAGTGCCGTAATAATTTTACAATCATTTTTATCACATAAACTATAACAAATTGTATCTTTGCCGTTAAATTAATAAAAAAAGATCAGAAAATGGTATTACCAGTTGTAGCTTACGGAGATCCTGTCTTGCGTAAAGTTTCACAAGAAATCGATCAAGATTATAAAAATTTACAAGAACTGATCCAAAATATGTTCGATACAATGTATGACTCTAACGGAGTTGGTATCGCAGCGCCTCAGATCGGGAAAGATATACGTTTATTTGTTGTTGATTGCTCGCCTTTCGAAGAAGATGAAGATTATGATGATGTAAAAGATGAATTAAAAGATTTCAAACGAGTTTTCATCAATCCAAAAAAAATCAGTAGTTCTGAAGGTGATGAATGGGCTTTTACAGAAGGATGTTTGAGTATTCCTCACATTCACGAAGATGTAACACGTCCAGAATCGGTAACTTTAGAATATTTTGATGAAAATTGGGTGAAACATACCGAAACTTTTTCGGATATTCGCGCTCGAGTTATTCAACACGAATACGATCATTTGGAAGGAAAGCTTTTTATTGACTATATTTCGAGCTTTAAAAAGAAATTAATAAGTAATAAATTAAAAAATATAACAAAAGGGAAAGTAAACACGAGTTACAAAATGAAATTCCCTTCATAGACCCTTAAACATAATAGAATATGGATTTATCAAGAGTTATCGCAATTTCAGGAAAACCAGGATTATACCGTTTAGTTTCTCAAACAAGAGGTGGTTTTGTTGTTGAAGATTTAGAAAAAGGTAAAAAAATCTCAATCGCTTCTAACTACAATGTTAGTTTATTAGACAACGTTGCTATTTACGGAGTATCACAAGAATTTCCTTTGGCTGAAGTTTTCTTCAGAATTTACAAAAAAGAAAACGGAGGAGAAACGATCGATTACAAAACTTCTGGTGCAGAATTGCGTAAATATATGGAAGAAGTTTTACCAGAATATGACGATTCAAGAGTTTATGATTCTGATTTGAAAAAATTATTCCAATGGTATAATATCTTACACAAAAACGGATTATTAAACATCGACTTAGCTGCTGTAGAAGCTGCAATGGCTGCTCAACAAGCACAAGAAGCTCCTGTTGCTGAAGTAGAAGCTACAGAAGAAGTTGTTGTGGAAGAAAAACCAAAAAAGAAAGCTCCTGCTAAAAAGGCTGCTGACAAAAAAGACGCTGAAGAAAAACCTGCTAAAAAAACTGCTGCTAAAAAAACAACAGCAAAAAAAGATAAAGACGCTGAATAATTAGAGATGAATACACGTAAAGATCAATTACAGGCTTTCGAAAGATTGTTGGATATAATGGATGAATTACGTGAAAAATGTCCGTGGGATCGTAAACAAACAATGGAAACGTTGCGTACGTTATCTATCGAAGAAATTTATGAACTTTCGGATGCCATCATCGAAAAAGATTCGGATGAAATAAAAAAAGAACTAGGTGATGTTTTTCTTCACCTAGTTTTTTATTCTAAAATCGCATCAGAACAAAACAACTTCGATGTTGCTGATGTTTTAAATGGTATTTGTGACAAATTAATTCATCGTCATCCACATATTTACGGCGATGTAGAAGCAAATACAGAAGAAAAGGTGCTTCAAAATTGGGAACAAATCAAACTAAAAGAAGGTAACAAATCTGTACTTTCTGGCGTTCCTACTTCTCTCCCAGCAATGGTAAAAGCTTACCGAATTCAAGACAAAGTAAAAGGTGTTGGATTTGAATTTGAAAATTCTGATCAAGTTTTTGATAAAATTATCGAGGAAATTAATGAATTCAAAGAAGAACAAAATCCAACAGATAAAGAGATGGAATTTGGTGACATTTTATTTTCTTTGATTAATTATGGACGATTTAATGGCATCAATTCTGAAGATGCTTTAGAAAGATCGAACAAAAAATTTATCACACGTTTTCAGAAATTAGAAGAAATCGCGAAAGAAAATGGTCAAAACATAGCTGATTTAACCATTTCCGAATTAGATAAATTATGGAATTTAGCGAAAATTCGCTAGTGTAAACTTAACACTATAAAGTTTATTCAAATCAACGAAAACGTTGTAATCAGACGTTTTAACACTATTATAAATAACTTTTATCGACACCAATAAAACAAAGTATTACAAATTATTGTGCACGCACAGAAAACCGACATATATTTGCAATGGTTATAGCGGGCAATAGCTTGTAATAATGGAAGGAAGTTTGTTTACTAAGTAAACAGTTTTCTCATTTTTTTGTGGTTTTGATGAAAAGGTGACTTAAAGTCGCCTTTTTATTTTTTATCAACTTCTATGTAAAATCACAATTCATAACAATCCTTTTTTATCTGAATAATTTGTAAATTTGTAGAATGCAGTTTCAATTAAATTCTGAATTCAAGCCAACTGGTGATCAACCAAAAGCTATTGAAGAATTATCAAATGGTATTCTAAATAATGATCGTTATCAAACACTTTTGGGTGTTACAGGTTCTGGTAAAACATTTACAATCGCGAATGTTGTACAAGATGTGCAACGTCCAACTTTAGTTTTGGCACATAACAAAACGTTGGCGGCACAGTTGTATATGGAATTCAAAGAATTTTTTCCGAATAATGCAGTCGAATATTTCGTTTCTTACTATGATTATTATCAACCAGAAGCTTACATTCCTTCATCAGGAACCTATATTGAGAAAGATTTATCAATTAATGAAGAAATTGAAAAGCTTCGTTTAAGTACAACTTCCTCCCTACTTTCTGGTCGTCGCGATATTTTGGTTGTGGCTTCAGTTTCGTGTTTATATGGTATTGGAAATCCAACAGAATTTCATAAAAATGTGATTCAGATTGAAACGGGGCAAATTATCTCGAGAACAGCTTTTTTGCATAAATTAGTCCAAGCTTTATATTCGAGAACAGAAGGTATTTTTCAACGCGGAAATTTTAGAATTAAAGGAGATACATTAGATATTTTCCCTGCTTATGCGGATGATGGAATCAGAATTAATTTCTTTGGTGATGAAATCGAAGAAATCTCAGTTTTCAATGTAGAAACAGGTAAAACTTCAACTAAATTAGATAAAATTAATATTTATCCAGCCAATCTTTTTGTTACTTCTAAAGACACTTTAAATGGTGCAATTGCTGATATTCAGATCGATTTGGGTAAACAAGTTGAATATTATCATGAAATCGGAAAACATCTCGAAGCAAAACGTTTGCAAGAACGTACTGAATTCGATTTGGAAATGATCAAAGAATTGGGATATTGTTCTGGAATCGAGAATTATTCGAGATACTTAGACGGTCGCGAACCAGGAACTCGTCCATTCTGTTTGTTAGATTATTTCCCAGAAGATTATTTGATGGTGATTGATGAGTCGCACGTTACAGTTTCTCAAGTTCATGCAATGTATGGTGGAGACCGCTCGCGCAAGGAGAATTTAGTAGAATATGGTTTCCGACTTCCAGCTGCAATGGACAATCGTCCGTTAAAATTCGAAGAATTTGAAGCTTTACAAAATCAAGTGATTTATGTTTCAGCAACACCTGCGAATTATGAATTAGAAAAATCGGAAGGAGTTGTTGTAGAGCAAGTCATTCGTCCAACAGGATTATTAGATCCAATTATTGAAATTCGTCCAACACAAAATCAAGTCGATGATTTGATGGAAGAAATCAATAAACGAGTAGAGTTAGACGAACGTGTTTTGGTCACTACTTTAACGAAACGAATGGCGGAAGAGTTAACGAAATATTTGACAAAATATGGCGTTCGATGTCGTTATATTCATTCTGATGTGGATACATTAGAACGTGTTCAGATTATGGCTGATTTACGCGCTGGATTATTTGATGTTTTGGTTGGAGTTAATCTTTTGAGAGAAGGTTTAGATTTACCTGAAGTTTCTCTAGTAGCAATTTTGGATGCTGATAAAGAAGGTTTTTTAAGAAGTCATCGTTCTTTAACGCAAACGGTTGGTCGTGCTGCTCGTAACGTGAATGGTTTGGCGATTATGTACGCAGATAGAATTACAGATAGTATGCAATTAACGATTGATGAAACAAATCGTCGTCGTGAAATTCAAATGAAATACAACAAAGATCACAATAAAGTTCCGCAAGCTTTAAACAAAAAAATAACGAAACTAAGTTTAGCTGCAGCAGATTTTGAAGAAAATCCTTACGAACAAAAACATTTGATTCAACAAGCAGCAGAGATTAATGAAAATTATTCGACAGAAGATAAAGAGAAATTGGTACAAAAATTGCAGAAAGAAATGGAAAATGCTGCAAAAAATTTAGATTTTATAAAAGCAGCCGAATTAAGAGATCAAATTCAACTCTTAACCAAAGAATAGCACGTTTTTTTCAACATTTCAATGAAAATTTTTAAGAATACATTTTTTTTAACTCTATCGTTTTTTACCATTTTATCATCTTGTAACACACAGATTTTAAAATCATCTTCAAATAATGAATTGCTTGAAAATGAAGAAAGTAGTTTAGTTCATACACGTGAATTAAAGATTTTCAAGAGATTTGATACACCTCCAAATTATGAAAGGAATCAAAATTATACAGATTTTGGTAAATGGATAAATAACCTTCCGCTCAAAAACAATAATACAGCTGTTTATTCTTTTGATGGTCAAAAAAAATCTAATCCAAATATATATGTAGGAGTTTTAGATTTAGAACAACCCAAAAAAAATGTACAGTTTAATGCAAATGCGATGATGAGTTTGCGTTTAGAGTATTTCTTCCGTTCGAAAAAATACAATGAAATAGATAAATTGTCTAAAATTTCTACAAAGCCAATTCCTTACACTGACTATGTAAAAGGAGATTATTCTCATACGAAATACATGCAATATTTGATCTATTATTTAGAAAATACAAATTCAAATACAATTGCTGAATTATTAAAACCAATCTCTATCAAAGAGATTCAAATTGGCGATGTATTTTTTCAAAAGGGAAATATAAAAAGTCATGCTGTAATGGTAATTGATTTAGCGAAAGATAAAAATGGGAATAATATATTCATTTTGGCTCAAAGTTATTATCCAAGTCAAGACATTCATATTCTTTCTAATCCAAGCAACGATTTAATCTCACCATGGTATATTGCAAAAGAAGGCATACTTCTTACACCTGAGTGGAGATTTTTGTCTTCGGACTTGATGCGTTTTAAATAACATTTTACTTTTTCAATCCTTACATTTTACTTAAATTTGTTGTTCAAAACCTCAAAGTAAACAACAATACAGTAAATAATCGATAATGCAAAGAGTATATTTAGACAATGCAGCAACCACAGCAATTCGTCCAGAAGTAGTTGACGAAATGGCAAATGTGATGAAAAATGTTTTCGGAAATCCATCTTCTACCCACGTTTTTGGTAGAGAAGCCAAGGCACTTATAGAAATGGCTCGAAAGAACATTGCGCAGCGTTTAAATATTTCTCCTGCCGAAATTTATTTTACTTCTTGTGGGACAGAATCTAACAATACGATTATACGTTCTTGTGTAAATGATTTAGATGTTACACGTATCATTACTTCGGATATGGAACACAAATGCGTACAAGAAAGTATCAAAGATTTAGAATATCGTGGAAAAGTTGAAGTAATCCGCATCAATATTCAAAAAAATGGAGACATTGATTATGCTCAATTAGAGGAATTAGTTAAAGATCAATCTAAAAAAACATTGGTTTCTTTGATGCATGCTAATAACGAAATTGGAAATTTAACAGATATTAAACGTATTTCGCAATTGTGTCAAGAAAATAATACATTGTTCCACACAGATACGGTGCAAACAGTTGGTCATTACGATTTAGATTTCCAAGATTTGGGAATGGATTTCGCTTCTTGCTCAGCACACAAAATTCATGGACCAAAAGGTGCTGGATTTTTATATGCAAAAAAAGCTTCGCATTTAAAAGCCTTGATTGCTGGAGGAGGACAAGAAAGAGGAATGCGTTCTGGTACCGAAAACGTATACGGAATTGTTGGACTTTCAAAAGCTTTTGATTTAGCAATTGATGAGTTAGAAGCTCATGTTAATCACATCAAAGAAATTAAACAATATACAATCGATCAATTAAAAGCAGCTATTCCAGGCGTTTCTTTCAATGGATTATCAGATGATTTAGACAAAAGTTTGTATGCATTATTAAGCATCAAATTACCATTTCATGATGCCTTAATCGGATTCGAATTAGAATTAGCTGGTATCGCTGTTTCACAAGGAAGTGCTTGCAGTTCTGGTGCAGCAAAAGTTTCATTAGTTATGCAAACATTGTACACAGAAGAAGAAATTGATCAAATGACGCCTTTACGTGTATCTTTTTCATACGAAACAACTAAAGAAGATATTGATGTCTTAGTTGGAACATTGAAAAAAATCGCTGAAAAACATCAATTACAAAACGCTTAATGACTGATTTCAATCAACTTGATATTCTGATTTTAATTGCGTTAGCTTTTGGTTTTATCAACGGATTTTTCAAAGGTTTTATTTCTCAATTAATTGGGTTAGTCGGTTTTTTTGTAGCAATTTGGTTCAGTTTTAAATTTTATCAAATCATCGAAGTTTATGTCGATTCTTACAACATTGTTGCAGATAGCTTAACTTCTTTGGTTGCGTTAGTTATTACATTTGCAATTGCTTTTTTCACAATAAAATTAGCGTCAAGTTTAACACAAAAAACAGTAGAAGCAGTTGGTTTAGGAATCATTAATCGATTTGGTGGAGCGGCTTTAGGATTAATAATCTCTTTACTTTTAACATCAAGTATTTTGTATTATATCGATCCGATTTTAGAACTAGGATTTAAAGAAACAAAAGACGAAAGCCAGATTTTACCAATTTTGAACGAAAGTTCTCAAATCATCAAAAATTCTATCTTCGAAACAAAAGATAATTTAAGGACAGAATCCCAAGATTCTATTCATTTATGATCATACAAAGACAGCTTTTTCAAGCTGTCTTTTTTCTTAACATTAATTTTATAAAAGGCACAAAAATTATCTAAAGAGATCAAAACAATTAATTTAAGATCAATAGCGTCCTAAATAAATTTAGGGCATAAAATATCCACCCACTTTAGTAGGATACAAGCTATAGTTGGACAAA